>USJJ01000163.1 GCA_900554995.1 uncultured Ruminococcus sp.
GCCTTGAGGAGCGCAATTCCCATATAGCAGCCGCTGAGGTTGTCGTTTGCGCCGTCAACAACACGTCTGTAATTAACCATAAAGTAAAGACCGATGAGAAAAGGAACAAAGATCAGTCCGATAAGACCTGCCTTGCCGAGCGACGTTGACGGATCCGCTCCGACAGAGCCGTTCTGAATGAGCTGAATGATTGCAAGAATAAGATAATAAAATGCGCCGGCAAAGCCAATAATAGCATGCGCCTCAAAGCCGACGCCGCCCAGAGCATAGTTAACAGGCCATTCCCACGCCGCATCGGGATGTCCGTTGAAAATAATTCTTCTTTTGGTTTCACCGGTGCATTTCTTGATCGCCGTCACATTGTGTCCCGTCTTTTCGGGGAAAACCTTGTCGATCGTTTTGAAGTAAAGTCCGAACTGAAGCAAGGCGAGCAAAAGTCCGAGGACAATAAGTATAACCGATACAACAGGGGAGAAGAAATAGAGCACGATCGCCGCAAGAACAAAGGTGAGCGTGAAGAAAAGCCAGCCGAAAAAGGAGCGTGGGTTTTCCTTGAAAGACTCAACATCCGCTCTCTCGCAGCCACAGTCCTCTTTAAGAGCCTTTGCCATATACTCGCAGGCCTTTTTTTCCCCGATTGAGCCGGGATCTCTCTTCTCGATTTTTGTGCAGATATGGGTGATTTCTTTCACCATATACTTCGCTGCATCATACTTTTTCTCAATAATTTTTCCAAGATCCATTCAATTCATCTCCTTTATTTTATAATATATATTACCAATTATCGACAAATATGTCAATTATTTTAAACAATTTTTACATAAATAATTACTAAATATTTTTATTGTACGAATAATCTTTTAAATTGCTTTTTCGGCTCAAAAAAGCATTGACGAAATGTCGGCGGATTGATATAATTATAATGTTATCTGAATGGGAGAGGTCGGTTCATCGAGAAAGGTTGTGTTGTTTTTGAACAGTAAGAAGGCACTATTGATAGTTAACCCGTGCGCCGGACGCAATAACAAGCGGCTCGGTGCCTTGGAGATTGTCAAGAAGTTTTCAGCTCCCGAATGGGATACGGATATCAGAACAACACGGTGTCAGGGCGACGCAACGACAATTGTCAGGGAGTGCGGCGAGAATTACGACGTTATTCTCTGCTGCGGCGGAGACGGCACTCTTAATGAGGTCATAAACGGACTTATGTCGATTGATAAAAGGGTTCCCGTCGGCTATATTCCGTCAGGCTCGACAAACGACCTTGCCAACACACTCGGAATACCTACCGAGCTTGGAGCTTCAGCCGATCTGATACAGAGCGGCAAAAAGAACAGCTATGACCTCGGCACGCTCAACGGCAGATATTTTACATACATTGCCTCGTTCGGAATCGCCACAGACCTTTCGTACAACACACCGCAAAAGCTGAAGAACATATTCGGTCATGCCGCATATATGATAAACGGATTTGTCGTTCGGTTTATTCCGATGCTCGTCGGATTCAAGCCTATACATATGAAGATTGAATATGACGACGGCGTTGTCGAGGACGATTTTTATTTCGGTTCGGTATCCAATTCAACCTCGGTTGCCGGTCTGTTTAAATTCGATCATCAGGATGTCAAGCTCAATGACGGATATCTTGAATTGTTTATGGTCAAGGGCTTGAAACGAAACATAGACGCCTTGAAAATGCTGAAAAAAGCTATCGTTCAGGACTATGACGGCGTTCAGATGATGATCGTAAAGACAAAAAAGGTCAAGATAACCTGCGAACAGGAGGTTCCGTGGACACTGGACGGCGAGTTCGGCGGACTTCACCGTGACTGTGAGCTTGAGGTTGTCCACGACGCATTTGAAATTTTCTCCGAGAATAATAAACTTTTTTGTGAAAAAGATTGATAAATAATATAATCCCCGAAAGTGTTGCAACACGCTTTCGGGGGTTTGTGCTTTATGAGGCTGTCTTTGAGTATGAGCATTTTATTATGGAAGCAGTGAATGTTTTGTTCCGATTTTGGATCGAGTGGGCATCGACCGATACGAACGGTGGGGATAAAGAAACCCCCTTTTATAATTTTGAGCAATTACTTCACAATAAACTCTCCGCTCCTAATATCAATTTCATTTTCACCGCCTGCGAATTTCGCACCGTGGCGGAGCTTAATTTTTCCTGTTACGCCGTCGGGAACGGTGACATTCAGCTTGATTTCATCGCCTGTGCGCTCCCAGCGGACGAAAATTTTTCCTGCCGGTGCGGTGTACCAACCCTCGGCATAGCTCAGCGAGCCGACGAAGGCAGGAGATATGACAATATAATTCGGGTCGCATACGTCGGCGTTCGGAATGATACCTGCAAGATTCTTGATGAACCACGCCGAAATATCACCGAAGAAGTGGTGATTGTGTGAAAAACCGTTCGGCGGATCATGTGTGATACATTCAAAGAGAGTGTTTGCGTTGTATTCCGTTATCCAGCTTGCAAAGGACGGGTAATCGGGCTTCGCTATCATGTGAAGCGCCAGATCTTCGTAGCCGAACTCGGCGAGAACATGGAACATCGTTCTTGCGCCGATAATTCCGACAGTCATATTGTCGTTTGCATTATGAATAAGCTCGAGCAGGTGAGCGAATGCGTTTTCTTTTTCACTTTCGTCAAATGCGCCGTAGTAAATTGCCGCCGCCTGAGTTGTCTGATGGTTTCCGTAAACAACAAGATTATCGTCAATGAGATGCTTTCGGAAGCTTCTGAGCAAATTCGGCACGAAGCGGCATATCGCATACTCTGAAAATTTCCGCCGCTTTTTCACATATGCCCATTGAAATAAGTGTATCTGTAACCTCAAGAGGGCAGGGCTTAACGTTGCCGACAGGCAGCCAGTCGCCGAGACCGATATGAACAAGGCCTTTTTCGTCAAGCCTTGTCGACAGGTACGAAACATAGCGGAAAATAGCTGTGGCGTTTTCCTCAAGAACCCTCTTGTCGCCTCTGTACTGCCATATTCTGTACGGCAGCTCGGTAAGAACAGCATCCCACGCAGGACCGTTGCCCCATTCAAAGCCCCAGCCGCCGGTCGGCACGATTCCGGGGAGTGCGCCTCTCTCGTCCTGCGATTTTCTGACGCTGTGAAGCCATTCACAAAGCGTATTTTCCGTCCCGAGATTCATCATGAACTGCTCGGCGGAGAGGTGAGCGTCGCCCGTCCAGCCGTTTTTCTCACGGTGAGGACAGTCGGTCGGGAAATAAAACATATTTGCAAGGTCGCTCCTGAGCGTTGCGTCCTGAAGCCTGTTGACAAGCTCATCGGAGCAGTCGAAGCCGCCGATCTGCGGAACGTCGGCATGCATGACAACGTAAGTGAGCAGATCCTCTGTTGCCTGTTTGTCGTCAATGCCTGTAACAAAGCAGTATTGAAAGCCGTGGTAGCAGAACATCGGCTCCCAGATTTCCTCGCCCTCGCCTTTGCAGATGTAAACCTGAACCTGCGTCATGCCGATTGGCTGAAATTCGCAGATATTGTGCATATCAAGTCCGCCGTCAAAGAGACTTTCGCCGCAGGACATGACGATTTTCTGACCCTTTCTGCCTCTGATTTTCAGTCGCACAATACCCGTAATATTTTCGCCGAAATCATATATGTAGCCGTCGTTGCAGTATTCCTCCTCGGGAAGAATGTGTTTGGGAAGATTCTCTCTCGGGTGAGCGATTGCCGAAATATGTCCCTTATAGAATTTAACGGGCTTGATCTCACGGATCTTTTTGATCAAAGCGTGAGAACCCTCAAGACATTCGCCGGACGGAGCCTCAACGGATATAGCATTGTTCCACTCACTGTCGTCAAAATCGGGAAGATTCCAGCCGTCGATCTCATTTCTTGCGTCGTAGCGTTCGCCGCAGCGCATATCGTCAAAATAAATCGGCGAAGCGTG
>USJJ01000164.1 GCA_900554995.1 uncultured Ruminococcus sp.
TTTGCTGTTTTTGAAGCTTAAAAATAAACCCGACAGTAATAATTGGCTGTCGGGTGGATTTATTGGATTGGTTAGATGGGATTTTATTTATCAAACGACGGGTTAAATGCGTAGAAATTCTTAGAATTGAGCTTATCCGTTGCAATTCTCAAGCCTTCACCGAAACGCTGGAAATGAACGATTTCTCGTTCACGCAGGAATTTAATTACATCCCTGACATCGGGATCGTCGACAAGGCGGAGAATGTTATCATAAGTGGTTCTTGCCTTTTGCTCAGCCGCCATATTTTCCATTAGGTCGGTGATTGTGTCACCGGTGGACTGCATCTCCGCCGCTGACCACGGGAAACCGCTTGCCGCAGTCGGGTAAACGCCCGTTGTGTGATCGACAAAGTAGGTGTCGAAGCCGCTGCGCTTGATCTCATCATACGAAAGGTTCCTCGTAAGCTGGTGGACTATCGCACCGATCATTTCAAGATGACCGAGCTCCTCTGTACCGATATCTGTCAGCAGCCCTTTAAGCTCGGGATAGGGCATAGCAAAACGCTGGCTGAGATATCTCAGCGAAGCTCCCAACTCGCCGTCCGGACCGCCGTATTGTGAGATTATGATGCTTGCATATTTGGCGTTCGGGGTGGTGATTTTTACAGGATATTGCAATTTCTTTTCGTAAACAAACATTAGCTGTTACCCCCTAAGTCCCACGGCCACGGATTCTTGAGCCATGATACGCCGGGGTCTGAATTTGAATAGAGCGGACCGCAGTTTTCCTCAAACTCATTGACGAGCTTCTCGTTCTTTTCCTCATATTTTTTGTAGAGGGCAAGGGCGCTGAGATCATCGGGATGAGTGTCAAGATAAAGATGAAGTTCCCACATGGCGAACTGTACAGCATCAATCTGCTGTAAAAGCATTGCTCTTGTCATCTCATACCACGACCCCGAAAGGGCTTGTCGAGGACGGGAAACAGTGTGCCTGCTTTGAGTGCCTGTATCTCATCGTATGTCGCCGTATCCGTCTGAAAAGGGACGTATGCCATTGCGACGACGGGATCATCGGGCAGGGCGGCTCCGGCTCCGCTCCGAATTTCCGGCATAGCATTACGATTGAAACCCATAGGCGCCTTTGCAGGACGGTCATATGGATAATTGTTCAATTTAATTAGCTCCTTTTGGCAACTGTGAAAAGCAGTTGCTTTATTTTTGGCATTTGCCTATTATCAGGATATGTCGGAAATTTTTTTGTGGTACAAAAATAGGGCTGCGCATAATGCGTAGCCCCTTGTAATTTATACTATTATTTTATCTGCAATTTCATATGCAAAATCGCCGCTTTTGAGAAGAGAAACCAATTCAGCCTCATCCTGAGGAATAAACGGAGTTCTCGTTGCACAGAGATTATCATGACCGATGTGGTGGTAATCAGTGCCCATTGTTGCAATCTTTCCCTTTTCCTCTGCAAGCCTTGCGGCAAGTGCAACTCTCGAATTATGATTCGGGTGCATATTGAAAACTTCAATGCCGTCAAGATAATCCTCATATCCCGTTATCATATCGTCCCTGAACGGGTGTGCCTGAAGAAGAAACATACCGTCTGTCTTGAAGTTCTTTACGAAATTTTCAAGAGTCCCGTCGCCTGTCACATACGAATACATTTCCTCAAGCTGACTGATATCAAAGCCGTAGAAAAGGTAATCGTTATCGTTTTCGTGAAGGAATCGAAGTTCGGCACCGAGATATACTTTCATACCGAGCCTTTCACCCATTTCACGTGCACGGAAAAAATCGTCACGGTAAATATCGAGAAAGTCCTTCTGCGACTTTTCAAAAAAGTGATTTGTTATTGCGATACCGTCATATCCCGCATTATGGAATATTGTAACTACATCCTCCGGCTTAACCTCGCCGCATCGGCTGGCAGGTGAGGTATGAGCGTGGAGCTCAAGCCTGTACGGATATGATTTTTTTATTTGATCTTTTAACTCATCCTTAATCATAACAGCCTCCTGTTAAATTTCATCAATCATCATTTTATATACCATATCTCCGATCTCGCTTGTTTTGAGCGGAGCAATTTCGTCATACGGTATAATCTTCAAAATCCTGAGATAGACATCGGAATGATGCCTGAACATATTTTTATTTGCGTCACGTGTATTACTGACAACGGAAACGACAATCGGAACTTTCGCTTTCTTGGCAATTTTAAATGCGCCGCATCTGAACGGCAGGAGAGTGCCTGGATTTTTGTTGACATAGCCCTCGGGATAGATGCCCATTGCACAGACGCCGTTTTTAATGTTGTCCGCCGCCTTGTTGATCGCCTTGACAGCCTCACGGTTGTTCTCACGGTCAAGTCCTATACAGCCTGATTTCGCCATATATTTTCCTGCGGCAAAGATGCCGAAAAGCTCTTTCTTGGCAACAAACGCAAGGTTCTTGTCCGCCAGTGCGGAGATCGTTATTATCGGGTCAAAGGTCGATAGATGATTGCAAACGAGCAGGAAATGACCATCGTCGGGGACGATCTCCGTGCCTTCGGTGTGAACACGAACCTTGGCGGTTTTCAGGAAAAGCCTGATACTCGAAAGCATAAGACGGCGGTATGAATTGTGAATATTGTCGGTATATTTACTGTCGGCAGTAAATGAGTAAAGACAGAATATGATCAGATGCAGAAGCAAAAAACCGACGTATATCAAAGGCAGCAGCAAAAGCGGCTTCCATATGTCCCGCAGGCCGTTAAACGATCCACGGGAATACATTATTACAAAATCCAGCAATGCACTCAGCAGGGCATAAATAAACGCCATAATAATTCCGACCTTTAAGGCAATACCGCACAAACGGGGTGCGCGAATTACGCAGTGAGATTTTTCAACAATAGCTTTTGCATAGATGAACAGGTTATGCCTCTTTCTTATCGAACGAGCCGGTGTAGAGCTGATAATATCTGCCCTGCTCGGCGATAAGGCTGTCGTGACTGCCTCGTTCAATAATACGTCCGTGATCAAGTACCATTATAACATCGGAATTTTGAATTGTCGAGAGCCTATGTGCAATTACAAATACCGTTCTGCCTTTCATAAGGGCATCCATACCCTTTTGAACGATAGTTTCGGTACGGGTATCAATTGAGGACGTTGCTTCATCGAGAATCATAACCGGGGGATCTGCTACCGCTGCCCTTGCAATTGCAAGGAGCTGGCGTTGACCCTGTGAAAGGTTGCCGCCGTTGGAGGTGAGCATTGTATTGTAGCCCTCGGGGAGCATTCTGATGAATTCATCCGCATTTGCGAGCTTTGCGGCGGCAATACATTCTTCATCCGTGGCGTCGAGCTTGCCGTAACGGATGTTATCCATTACTGTGCCGGTAAACAGGTTGGTCTCCTGAAGCACAATTCCGAGTGAATGACGCAGATCGTCCTTTTTGATCTTATTGATATTGATGCCGTCATAACGGATTTTTCCGTCGGCAACGTCATAAAATCTATTGATAAGATTCGTGATTGTGGTCTTGCCTGCGCCTGTTGCACCGACGAACGCAACTTTTTGACCCGGTTCGGCGAAAAGTGAAATGTCGTGAAGAACAATTTTATCCGGCGTGTAGCCGAAGCGGACGTGGTCGAACGCCACTTCGCCGCGGACGGTTTTCGTCTGCGCGGGCAGGTGGGATTCGTCGGGCATTTCCTTCGCTTCGAGGAACTCAAAGACGCGCTCTGCCGCCGCCGCTGCGGATTGCAGGTTCGTCGCCGCCTGTGCTAACTGGCTCAGGGGCGAGGTGAACAGGCGCACATACATCATGAAAGCGACAATCACGCCGAAGGAAATCGTGCCGTTCATCGCCAGCACCGCGCCGACGACGCACACCGCCACATACGCGAAATTGCCGATGAAGCCCATCAGCGGCATCATCAGGCCGGACATG
>USJJ01000165.1 GCA_900554995.1 uncultured Ruminococcus sp.
ATTCCCTCGCCGTAGATAATATCAAACTCGGCCTCTTTGAACGGGGGAGCAACCTTGTTCTTAACGATCTTTACTCTTGTTCTCGATCCGACAAACTCGCCGTTTGCGCCCTTGATTGTCTCTGTCTTTCTGACGTCCATACGCATCGAAGCGTAAAATTTCAGCGCACGTCCGCCTGTTGTTGTTTCGGGATTACCGTACATAACACCGATCTTTTCACGGAGCTGATTTATGAAAATAATAATTGTGTTTGACTTATTGATTGCGCCGGCGAGCTTTCTGAGGGCCTGAGACATAAGCCTTGCGTGCTGACCGACGTGAGAATCACCCATTTCACCCTCGATCTCCGAACGGGGAACAAGCGCCGCAACCGAGTCAACGACAACAATGTCGATTGCGCCCGAGCGTACAAGCGCCTCTGCAATTTCAAGAGCCTGCTCGCCGTTATCCGGCTGAGATACAAGCAGGGAATCAACGTCAACGCCGAGATTTGCGGCATAGACGGGATCAAGCGCATGCTCTGCATCAATAAATGCAGCTTCGCCGCCCGCTTTCTGAGCCTCTGCGACCGCATGAAGAGCAAGTGTTGTTTTACCCGAGGATTCGGGACCGTATATTTCAACGATTCTGCCCTTGGGAAGTCCGCCGATACCTGTGGCGGCGTCAAGAGCGAGCGAGCCCGTAGAGATAGCCTCAACATTCATCGCAACGTTCTGTCCGAGACGCATAACCGTTCCTTTACCGTATTGTTTTTCAAGCTGAGCAATAGCCGTTTCCAAAGCCTTTTGTTTATCAGCCACTATAATCACTCTCCATATCCGCACAAATGTTCGACAAATAGTATTATACTATAAAACAATAAAAAATGCAATATGTTTTAGCTAAATTCAGAAAAAAATTATATTTATTTCGGCATAGCGCACAGTTTTGTAGAAAACAGACGCTTTGTATAGCTTCCTATTGAAAAAAGCACTTTTTATGATATACTATAATAGTGAAATGGAGGTCGGCATATGAACCTTTTGCATATGAAATACGCAGTTGAAATTGCTGAAACAAAATCAATTAACAAGGCGGCCGAAAAGCTGTATGTCGGTCAGTCTGCACTCAGCCGTGCAATAAAGGAGCTTGAGGCGAGCCTCGGAGTCGTTCTCTTTGAACGAAGCGCAAAGGGTATGTTCCTGACTCCGGACGGCGAAACCTTTGTACGTTATGCAAAGAGCGTCCTCAAGCAGGTCGATGCAATTGAAAATCTGTTCAGCGGCGAAAATTCCGGCATAAAGCATTTTTCGCTTTCTGCGCCGAGGGTAAGCTATATTGCCGATGCATTTGCAAAATTTTCAAAGCTGATCGAAAAAGGTACTCAGGCGGAGCTTTTTTATAAAGAAACTAATGCAATGCGTGCAATAAGGAACATCCTCAACGACGAATTTAAGCTCGGAATTGTCCGATATGCGGAGAGTTATGACAGATATTATAAGGAAATGATGGACGAAAAGGGTCTTGAATATGAGCTGATAACGGAGTTCCGCTATATGCTGCTGATGCACGAGGACAGCCCGCTTGCTAAAAAGGACGAGATCACCTATGATGATCTGCGTGATCTTGTTATGATTGCACACGCCGATCCGTATGTTCCGTCGCTTCCTCTTTCCGAGGTCAAAAAGGAGGAATTGCCCGACAATTCGGACAGAAAAATCCTGATTTTTGAGCGTGCAAGCCAGTTTGAGCTTCTTGCCGATAATCACGAAACGTATATGTGGTCATCGCCGATACCCGAACAGCTTTTGAAAAGATACGGGCTGATTCAGCGGTACTGCGCCGACAATAAAAGAGTGTATAAGGACATTCTGATCCATCGCAGAGACTATACACTTTCCGAGCTTGACAATATGTTCGTCGAGGAGCTTGTAAAAGCAAAAAGAAGAACGATGGGAGAGGAGATTTGACTATGAAATGGTTGATTGCATCCGATATTCACGGCAGTGCATATTGGTGCCGCAAGCTGGTTGAGGCATACAAGAAAGAAAAGGCGGATAAGCTGATCCTGCTCGGTGATGTGCTCTATCACGGACCGAGGAACGATCTGCCCGACGAATACGCACCGAAAGATGTTATCGAGATACTCAACGGGATGAAGAATGAAATTCTCTGTGTAAGGGGTAACTGCGATACCGAGGTTGATCAGATGGTTCTGAGGTTCCCGGTGCTTGCCGATTATGCAGTTCTTGCGCTTGGGGAAAAGATGATTTATATGACCCACGGTCACATTTATAACGAGAACAATCTTCCTCCGATATCGGACGGGGACATCCTGCTCCACGGTCACACACACGTTCCGAAATGCACGGAGCACGAAAAATATATTTATATGAACCCGGGCTCGGTTTCAATTCCGAAGGAAAACAGCCATCACGGCTATATGACACTCCGGGACGGAACATTTCTTTGGAAAGATTTTGACGGGAATGTAATCGGAGAGTACAAAATATAAACAGCGGATATAACAAAACGGCGATCAATGACCGCCGTTTTTCTTATGCATTTGATTGCACAAAATTTATTTTACAATTGTAACGCCGGCAACGGGAACTGTTGCGCTGACCTTCTGCGAGAGTTTGCCGTTGAGGATAAGAGCCTCTGCACTATCAACGGTTGCCTGTGTTCCGGGAGCCGCGGCTGTGCCGAGCTTTGAAAGATAGGTTGCGCCGTCCTTATAGCTTCCGTTGTAAGCCGGGATCTCGGGAACAGCGTTTGACTTGTCGATTTCCTTGCCGTCCTTATCGTACTCAACATCATCGTAGTCGATATCTTCCATTATTGTATTGAGGTAATACTGAGCAAAGTCATAACGGGGAGCGCAGATAAATCCGTCCTTATCGGCAAGTCTGTCGGAACCGAATCCGCAGAAGAATGCATCCTCACGGTTTTCTGCAATTTCTTCACTGTAAAAGTCGGATGCAAGAACAACGTTGCCGTTTGCAACGAGTGTGTGACAGTCGCTCTTGACGTCCTTGCAAACTTTTGCCTCAATCTTAACGTCGGAATAAGCCGACTGTGCGCCGAGTGCAAAAGCATTGAGGAGAGTAAGATCACTCTCGGATTTGAGAAGATAGCCGATCTTCGGAACCTTGAGCTCTTTTGCCTTGAGTGCGGCGGCAACACCGGAGAGGTAAACTGCACCGGAAATGTTAGCGGTGTAGGAATGAACGTTATTGCCGATCTCCTTGCCGTTGTAAACTATGTACTGAACCTTTGAATCCTGTACGGAAACGTCACCGTTGGATGACGAGCCCGAAACGTATTTCTCAACAGCACCCATATATCCGGGGTCTGCAAGGAAGATTAATGTGCACTCACGGTTTGTAAGAGTGTGAATAGCGTTATATGCGGCATTTTCATCGGTCGGATCAACCTTTTCGATATACTGGAATCTGTCATTGTTAATTCCTGCGCCGAACGAGATCAAATCATTGATTGCCGAAACACAAAGAAGAGACGAGAGGTCGGGAACATAGTCGTCCGCATCCTCACGCTGTCCGGGGAGAATAACGCCGATTTTGATATTGTCCTTCGTGATATCTGTATCGTCAACCATACTGCACGATGCAAGTGAGAAGCAAAGCACGGCTGCAATCACGAGAGCCAAGACTTTTTTTAACGTTTTCATTAAAGAGTCCTCCTTAGAGAATTATACGTTTGTGAAATTATAAATACATTATAGTGTATTTGCAGATGAAAATCAAGGAAAATTTTCACAAGTATCGCAAATTACACTGTTAATCTTGTTCATACATTATTAATTGTATAAATTTATTTTGTTAAATGACAACATATCCTTGCAAACAGAGACAAGTTATTGTATAATTACAATGTATTTTTATAATGCCTGAAAGGGCGGTGTG
>USJJ01000166.1 GCA_900554995.1 uncultured Ruminococcus sp.
TTGACCTGTTCTATAAAATGTGATGCTTACGGTATATGTTCTCGGTGTGCGCAGTGAGCTTGCCGACAACATCGACGCACTGATAAAAAACAACCGCCTTCCCCACGCAATAATGCTTCAGGGCGGAAGCGGAGAACAGAGGGCAAGATTCTCAATTTTTCTTGCAAGCGCCTTTGTCTGCGAGAGCGAGCAAAAGCCCTGCGGACGGTGCGGGCACTGTCTTAAAGCGCAAAGCGGCAATCACCCCGATATTGTGATAACCGATCCTGCGGCACAAAATGAAAAAACCTTTAAAATAAGCCTCATCCGTGAGATTAAGGACGACGCATATATAATTCCGAATGAGGCTCACAGCAAGGTATATATCCTCAAATCTGCGGATAAAATGAATGTGCAGGCACAGAATGCACTTCTCAAGCTCATTGAAGAGCCGCCGCCGTATGCACGTTTTATTTTTGAATGTGAATCCTCGTCGGCAATGCTTGAGACAATTATGTCGAGAGTTACGCTTTTTGACCTCGGTGCGGATATCTTTGATATCTCAGATGAACTGCGTCAAAAAGCCGATGAAACCGCCGCCGAGTTAGCCTCGGCTATTCTCAAACCGACCGAATATGACTTTATGAAAATCACGGCGGAATTTGAAAAAGACAAGAACCTTTTTGAGCCTACCCTCCCTGCCTTCCAGCTTATTCTTCGTGACGCAGTCGTCATTAAGGCGGGCAGTAACATCACTCTCTCCGACCATTCTGACATCAGCCGTGAGATGGCGTCAAAGCTGACCCTAAAGGCTCTGATGAAGATGACTCGTGAAATTGATAATTTCAGAGAGAGTATTGGGCGAAACGCAAACAAGAATTTATTGATCACCGGATTTTCCGCAGTTATGCGAAGCTCGGCGTATGAAAGATAATTTAAAATACACTACATAAGGAGGCACAGTATGTCAGAGGTTGTAGGAATTCGATTCAAAGAGGTCGGAAAAATATATTATTTCGACCCGATCGGATTTAAACTAAATAAAGACGACCGTGTAATCGTTGAGACCGTTCGCGGTCTTGAATGCGGTGAGGTTGCGCAGGCAAATAAGGAAGTCAGCGACGATGAAATCATAAAGCCGCTCAAACCGATTGTCCGTGTTGCCACCGAGGACGATCTCAAGATCGTTGAAAAGAACAAGAAGAAAGAGAAAGAAGCGTTCGATATCTGCCTTAAAAAGATCGCCGCACACGGTCTTGATATGAAGCTGATCGACGTTGAATATACATTCGATTCAAGCAAGGTCATTTTCTATTTCACATCGGACGGAAGAGTCGATTTCCGTGAGCTTGTCAAGGATCTTGCAAGCGTGTTCAGAATCCGAATCGAGCTCCGCCAGATCGGCGTCAGAGACGAATCAAAGATGAAGGGCGGACTCGGAATGTGCGGCAGACCTTTCTGCTGTAACAGCTTTCTCGGTGACTTCCAGCCCGTTTCAATAAAAATGGCTAAGGAACAGGGACTTTCCCTCAATCCTACCAAGATCAGCGGCACCTGTGGCAGACTTATGTGCTGTCTTAAATACGAGCAGGAATCCTATGAACATCTGCTCAGGGTTACGCCAAAGGTCGGCGCAATAGTTGACACAAGCTCGGGCAGAGGCACCGTCGTTGAAACGGATTTGCTCAAGGGTATGCTCAAGGTTCGCCTTGACCGCAGTCCCGAGGCTGCTCCCGCAGTGTTCAGCAGACGTGACGTTAAATTAATCAAAGATAAAAAAATTACGGTAAATAAATCCGAAATAGCTGCTTTAAAGGAGATCGAAGGTTAGGTCAATGAAAAAGATCAATTTGAAAATCGGCGGAATGAGCTGCAGCGCATGCTCAAACGGACTTGAAAAATACCTTAATAAACAAACCGGGGTTATTTCTGCAAGCGTTAACCTCGTTATGGCTAACGCTCTCATCGAATATGATGAGAGCGTTCTCAATAGGAAGAAAATCGAAAAATTTGTCAAGGAGGCGGGCTTTGAAAGTCTCGGACTTTATGATGAATTTGAAAAGAACAGCTCGCCGAAAATGTCTAAATTATGGTTTGTCATAATGACGGCTCTGGCAGTTATTCTGATGTATATCTCGATGGGATCAATGATCGGACTTCCCGAAATCCCGTTTCTCGCAATGCATACCCACGACAGAGCGTTCGCATCGTCACTGCTTATACTGACGATACCGTTCCTTATTTACGGTTTTGACATCATCAAGAGCGGATTCAAGAACCTGTTCCATCGCACACCGAATATGGACACGCTTGTCGCACTCGGCGTTCTGACAAGCCTTTTTTACAGCATATTCTCCGTTGTGATGATATTCACTGGACATCATCACTATATTCACCGGCTCTATTTTGAGTCAGCGGCAATAGTTATTTACTTCATCAAACTCGGCCGCTATATTGACTCGGTCAGCAAGGATAAAACCAAGGAAGCGATTCAAAGCCTTGTCCAGATCACGCCGAAGAATGCCGTTATCAAGACTGAGGACGGTGAGAAAAAGGTTACGATTGATGAAATTAGAAAAGGTGATATCGTAATATGTAAGCCGGGCGAAAGAATCGCCGTTGACGGCACAATAACGTTCGGTAAAACTCACCTTGACGAATCATTTATAACCGGAGAGAGTAAGCCTGCCGCAAAGGAAATCGGCGCAAAGGTAATCGCCGGAAGTATCAACTATGACGGATATATCGAGTATTCCGCCGAGCGAATCGGCAAGGAATCGACAATTTCCGAGATCGTGCACATTGTCACCGAGGCTTCATCGGCAAAAATTCCGCTTGCACGAATTGCCGACAGGATAAGCTCTTATTTTGTTCCGACTATTATCGGCATCGCCATTCTCAGCTTTGTGGGCTATCTCGCCGCAGGTCAGGGCTTCAACGCCGCACTGAATACGTTCGTAACGGTTCTTGTTGTTGCCTGTCCCTGCAGCTTGGGTCTTGCGACGCCGCTTGCAATCGTCGTTTCCGAGGGTCGTTGTGCAAAGAACGGCATACTTATCAAGAAAGGCGATGTACTTGAAACCGCCTCAAAGATAAACAAGGTTGTGTTCGATAAAACAGGTACGCTCACATACGGCAACCTCAAAATATCACGCATCGTTGACTGCGGACATATTCCCGAAAAAGATATGATGATTCTTGTTTGCTCGGCTGAGGCAAAGTCAAGCCACCCGATATCAAAGGCTTTCACCGAATATGCCAAGGACAACGCCCTTGCTCTCAGTGAGCCCGAGCAGTTTGAAAACATCGACGGAATGGGAATCCGCACCGTTATCAGCGGCAAATCATATTATTTCGGCAACACAAAGCTGCTTGCCAAATACGGTATAGATAACGACCGTCTCGACGACGCAAACGCTCTCGCCGACGAGGGAAACACGCTGGTTTATGTTGCCGATGAAAAGCGGATTCTTGCAATAATCGGAATCAATGACGTTATCAGAGATAATGTCGATAAACTTATCGGAGAGCTTCACCATGCCCACGTCGAACCGATTATGCTTACAGGCGATAATGAGCAGACGGCTAAGAAGATTGCCGCACAGGCAGGCATTGAGCACGTCATTTCAGGTGTTCTCCCTGCCGAAAAGGGTAATGTAATCAAGAAGCTGAAAGCCGAGGGCGACATGGTTATGATGATCGGCGACGGAATCAACGACTCCCCTGCCCTTGCACTGAGTGATATCGGCGTCAGCGTCAACAGCGGCTCTGACATTGCAATGAACTCGGCAGACGTCATTTTGATGAACGATGATCTGATGAAAATTCCCGAGCTTATCAACACGAGCAAAGCGACAGTCAGAAACATCAAGCAGAACCTCTTCTGGGCGTTTTTCTACAACGCCATCGGCATTCCCA
>USJJ01000167.1 GCA_900554995.1 uncultured Ruminococcus sp.
AAAGGCGTTCCGCTGAAAAAAGGAGCAAGGAAACTGCTCGATTACCTGAAAAGCAACGGCTACGGAATATATCTCGCTTCATCAAGCGGTAAAGAGAGAGCCGACACAATTCTCAGGATAAACGAAATTGACGGCTATTTTGACGGCGGTGTGTTCGGAGATGAGATTGAGCACAGCAAACCGGCACCGGATGTTTTTCTGAAAGTGAGAGAAAAATCAGGTACGTCTGCCGAGGAATGTCTCGTCCTTGAGGACAGCGACGCAGGTATTCACGCCGCATACGCCGCAGGTATCCGTGTAATATGTATTCCCGATCTCAAGACCCCGTCGAAGGAGTCAAAAGAAATGGCATTTCGGGTTCTAACGTCCCTGTGCGACGTTAAGGAGCTGCTTAAAAACAAATGTTTATAAAAGTGCGGGACTGTTTTTTTCGGCAACAGTCCCTTACCTGAATATTAAGGCAATTTCAATCTAATTGTACGGTATCGGCTTAACTGTATATATCGTTATCGTTTCCTTCCTCGTTCATCTCATAAACGGAGAGCTCGTCATTATTGACAAATGCGGTATAAATCTTCCCGATTGGAGGATAATTGCCCTCTTTCAGCTCTTTTCTGAGCCAAATTTCATTTTTTCCGCAGGCTTTCAGGTTTTCAAAAAGTATTTCACCGTCGGAGATAACCACAACAGGCGAGGTCTCTTTTTGAGGATTCATTCCCATATCATTCGGGTTCATCGGTCGGAGTGCGGCTTTCGGCAGGAAGCTGAGCTGACCGTTCGGTTCCTGAACAACGGTTTGCAAATCGTCGATGTTAAAATATCCGCCGATCCTGCACTGAGTCAAAAATTCGTTCAGATCGAGTTTTGCTTTTTTCAGATTTCTGCGATAAATCGTGCCGTTGTCCATAAGGATGATCGCCCTGCCTACAAAAAACCGACGGAACCTGATGCTCTTATTTGACAGAATTGAAAATACCACGGCAAACATGCCGTATATCACAATCGCAACGGCAGGCTTCCAGAACTCATCAATCGGGCTGAATGCCATATCGGCGGCAATAGAGCCGATTGTTATTCCGTTGATGTAGTCAAATAGGCTGAGCTGAGAGACCTGACGCTTACCCATTATCTTCGTCAGGAGAAACAGTTCAACGATTGATAAAACTGCTGTCAGACAAATTTTTAAAATTTCCATAATATCACCTACATTATTATTGACCCGATTACGAATAATAAACACGACGGGATTATCACAATTAAATTTAATATCAAACAAAATCTATATATTGTGGTTTTTAAAAATTCATCGCCTTTTTTGTTCAATATGCTGAAAATAAGACCGTCTGTACAGCGCACAGTTTTAAAATGTACAATATATAGTAGTTTATCAAAATATAAACCAAATATATTGTGCTTTTGCGCATAAAAAGCAATTTTCAAACAGAAATAAAAAAATATTGATCTTTGAATGATTTAGTGTTATAATCTTAAAGGTTTATAATAAATATGGTTGATTATCCCCTTTGTGGAATTAATTAGAAATTTATCTTTTTTACATATATGAAAATTTAAGGAGTGTAACGGGTGGATAAGATATATATCAACGGCGGCAAACCGCTCCACGGTGAGGTTACCGTCAGCGGAGCCAAGAATGCCGCTGTCGCAATTCTTCCGGCAGTTATCCTTGCACAGGACGTGTGCAGAGTTGAGAATATACCAAATATCAGCGATGTTACGATGATGATCCGTATTCTTCATCAGCTGGGCGCAAAGATCACTAAGGTTGACGAGAATACCTACGATATAGATTCATCAACTATCAATTCATACGTTGTTTCCCACGATATGACGAAGCATCTCAGAGCGTCATACTACCTTATCGGTTCCCTGCTGGCTCGTTTCGGCAGAGCTAAGGTTGCTATGCCCGGCGGTTGCAATTTCGGCGTTCGTCCGATTGACCAGCATATCAAGGGCTTTGAGATACTCGGGTCTACCGTAACCCTCAAGGAGAACGCAATGATTGACGTTGAGGCTCCCGATCTTACGGGCGGTTTGGTCTATTTCGATGTTGTTTCGGTCGGAGCAACAATCAATCTTATGCTCGCCGCCGTTAAGGCAAAGGGCTTGACAATCATTGAAAATGCAGCTAAGGAGCCGCATATCGTTGATCTTGCAAACTTTTTAAATTCTATGGGTGCCGACGTCAGAGGCGCAGGCACGGATGTTATCAAAATCCGCGGCGTTGAGCATATGCACGGCTGTACCTATTCTATAATACCCGACCAGATTGAGGCAGGCACGTTTATGGTTGCCGCGGTCGCAACAAACGGCAATGTGCTCGTCAAGAACGTTATTCCGAAGCACCTTGAATCAATCACGGCAAAGCTCATTCAGTGCGGCGCAACGGTTGAGGAATATGATGATTCCGTTCGTGTTATCGGCAACGGCAGACCCGGCAAATGCAACATCAAAACAATGCCTCACCCGGGATTTCCGACGGATATGCAGCCTCAGTTTGCAACAATGCTCTCCATAGCAGATGGCACAAGCATTGTTTCCGAAGGCGTTTGGGACAGCAGATTCCAGTATGTTGAGCAGCTTGCAAGGATGGGTGCCAATATCTCCGTCAACGGTAAGGCGGCAACGATTGAGGGTGTTGAATCGCTCAACGGCTCCCCTGTTAAGGCGGATGACCTCAGAGCAGGTGCGGCAATGCTTATCGCAGGTCTCATTGCCAAGGGTACGACGTCAATTGAAAATATCGTCTATATTGACCGTGGATATGATAATGTAGTCGGCAAGTTCCGCAATCTCGGCGCCGATATAATTCGTGTAACCGAAGAGGACAAGCCAAAGGTTCTCGACGGTTCCCAGGTTGGTTAAATAATTTATGCCCCGAGCAATTCGGGGCAATGTTTTTGTTATAGGAAGGTAAATATGGCACGTTTTTGTTCACTCTTTTCATCAAGCAGCGGTAACTGCACCTACATAGGCTCGTCGGGCGGCGGTGTGCTGATTGACGCAGGAGTGAGTGCAAAGCAAATTTCATTGAAGCTCAACAGCGTCGGAGTCAGCGAAAAGGACATCGGCGCTGTTTTTGTTACCCACGAGCACAGCGATCACGTTAAGGGTCTGCGTGTCTTTGCGTCGAAGTACAATATCCCCGTTTATGCGACCGAGGGAACAATCCGTGAGCTTAAAAAAATGGGAATTATAAACGGTAAATTTCCTGTTTTCCCGATCGGCAGCGGCATTGAGTGCAGCGGTCAGCTTGTTACACCGTTTCATACCTCGCACGACGTTGCCGAGAGCTGCGGTTATTCCGTTACGACGAGCGATGACAGAAAAATCTGCGTTGCGACGGACACGGGTGTTGTCACCGACGAAATGAAGGAAGCCCTGACAGGCTGCGATCTCGCATTGGTTGAGAGCAATCACGATATCGGGATGCTCAGAAACGGCAGCTATCCGTACCTGCTCAAGCGGCGAATTCTTTCCGACGTAGGTCATCTTTCCAACGTTGCGTGCGGAGATTTTGTGACGGAGCTTGTAAAAAACGGCACGACGAGACTCGTCCTCGGACATCTCAGCAAGGAAAATAATTACGCGGAGCTGGCCTATGAGACCGTGAAGCTGGAGCTGATGCTGAATGAAAGCCCATACAAACCGGGCGATTTCCCCATGTGGGTGGCGAGCCGGGACGAACAGTCAGAATGCGTAGCAGTCTAACGACACAAAGGAGGATATTATGAAAAGAAGCATTATCACCGTAGTAGGCAAAGATACCGTCGGCATTATCGCAAAAGTGTGTACCTATCTTGCAGAAAATCAGGTCAATATCCTGGATATTTCCCAGACTATTGTACAGGGCTATTTCAACATGATGAT
>USJJ01000168.1 GCA_900554995.1 uncultured Ruminococcus sp.
TCTATAACATACGCGGTGAGTCATCTTCAATTCAGCAACTGAACTCCGAAAAAAGAAATAATAAAAAACACTTGATATTTACATTATAATGTGGTATTATATGTTTGTAAGTTTATTAAGGTATTGACAAAGGAGTGGGGTGACCCGCTCCTTTGTATTGTAAAGGAGGCGTTACAATGGCTTCAAAAGGAAAGGGCGGAATTACCGTCAATACCGTTTGGAATATCGCTCAGCCGATTGCCGAGAGTCTTGGACTTGAGCTTTGGGATGTGCGCTTTGAAAAAGAGGGTGCAGACTGGTTTCTCAGAGTTTTCATCGACAAGGACGGCGGTGTTTCAATCGACGATTGCGTTGACATGAGCCATGCTCTCGATAAGCCGCTTGACGATGCTGACCCGATTGAGCAGAGCTACTGCCTTGAGGTTTGCTCCCCCGGACTGGAGAGAAATCTCAAAAGGGACAGTCACTTTGAAAGGTGTATCGGTAAGCCGATTCAGGTTAAGCTGATCCGTCCGCTTGAGGGCAGCAGAGAATACAAGGGAACTCTCGAGAGCTACGACAACGGAAATTTTGAGCTTCTTACTCAGGATGGGGCGAAGCTCGTTATAAATAAAAAAGAAACATCTTATGTTAAACTTGATGATTTCGGAGGAGAAGAACAATGGTAAACAAAGAGCTTTTTATGGCGCTCGAAATGCTTGAAAAAGAAAAAGGAATACCTATGGACGTACTTTGTGAGGGTATTCAGAAGGCGCTCGTCACGGCAGTTAAGCGTGACTACAACAACAAGGACATCGTTTTCTGCGAGCTTGACCCCGAGAAAAAGACAATGCGAGTTTTTGTAAGAAAGAACGTTGTCTCCGAGGTGGTTGATCCCGATGAGGATTTGACCGTTGAACAGGCTCAGAAGTATAAGCCGACAGCTATGGTCGGAGACATTATTGAAATTGAGCTTGAGACAAAAGAGGTCAGCAGAATTGCAGCCGATAAGGGCAAGCATGTTATCCGACAGGGTATCCGAGAGGCCGAGCATGGCAGACTGCGTGAGGAGTTCCAGGCTCACAATCAGGAGATCGTTACAGCCAAGGTTTCGCGGGTTGATCCCGAGACTAAGGACGCTATCGTTGAAATCGGTAAGGCTCAGGAGCCGCTCTTCAGAAGCGAGCAGATTCCGAACGAGACGCTTCTTCCGGGTATGCTTATTAAGGTTTATATCGCAGGAGTTGCAGACGGTAAAGAGGGCAGAAGAGGACCGAGAGTTACAATTTCCAGAACTCATCCCGGTCTTGTAAAGAGACTGTTCGAGTCTGAGGTTCCCGAAATTTATGACGGAACGGTTGAAATCAAAGCAGTTTCCCGTGAGGCCGGTTCAAGAACAAAAATCGCCGTTTATTCGGCAGATGAGAATGTTGACGCAGTCGGCGCATGTATAGGACCGAGAGGCGCCCGTGTAGGCAAGATTGTTGACATGCTTTACGGCGAGAAGATCGACATCGTTAAGTACAGCGACGATCCCAAGGAGTTTATCGCAGCGTCGCTTGCTCCGGCGGACGTTATTTCGGTAACCGTAGATGAAAATGCGGAAAAATCCTGTCGTGTCATCGTTCCGGATCTTCAGCTTTCACTGGCGATCGGAAACAAGGGACAGAACGCAAGACTTGCCGCAAAGCTGACAGGCTGGAAGATAGATATCAAGCCCGAGAGCGGAAAGACAGATCCTTCCGTAGAGCTTTAATATAAAGGAGGTACGGGAATGCAGCAGAAGAAAATTCCATTGCGCAAATGTATGGGATGCGGAGAGATGAAGCCGAAAAAAGAGCTTGTCCGTGTCGTAAAAACTCCCGAGGACGAGATTGTTCTTGACCTTACGGGCAGAAAAAACGGCAGGGGCGCATATATCTGCCGTGATGTTGAATGTCTTAAAAAGGCGAGAAAAGCCAAGAGAATTGAAAAATCATTCCTGTGCCAAATTCCTGATGAGGTATACGATAAAATGGCAGAGGAGTTGAAAAACGGTGAATGATTCGGCGCTTAACCTTTTAGGTCTTTGCAGACGCGCAGGCAGGCTCAGCTTGGGCCATGATGCTTGCAAGCAGGCGATAAACAGCGGCAAGGCGAAGCTTTGCTTAATCTGTTCGGATGCATCCGAAAGGCTTTCCGATGAGATATCGGGGCTTGCAAAGGCACATAACAAAACCGTTTATGACGTAAGATACACGATGCTTGACATCAAGCAGGCGCTGAGTTTCAAGGCGGCGGTTTTTACCGTCGATGACGACGGCTTCGCAAAGTCATTGATCGCAAAACTTAAAGAAAATCAATCCGGGGAGGAACGCATTTTATGATAAATAAATATCGTGTCCACGAAGTGGCAAAGGATTTTGATTGCCCCAGTAAAGAAATTCTTGATATTGTAACCAAGCATTTTGAAGGACAGAAGAAATCTATGACGGCTCTTGAGGAATCGGAGCTTGACGTTATATTTGAAATTGTAACAAATGAAAACAGCGTTGAGAGCTTCGACGCTTACTTTGCAACGGCGAACGAGCCGAAGAAGGAAGAAAAGAAAGAGAAAAAGGCTGAAAAATCAGACGAGCCGAAGAAGTCGGAAGCAAAGTCCGATGCTCCTGCCAAGGACGAGAAAAAGTCTCCGGCAAAGAGCAACAATCAGCCGAAGAAAAAGCAGAAGGATCCCAACGCAGCTCCGCAGAGCAGAACAAAGGGCGAATTCAGAACGATCGACACAAGGGCAAGCAATGTTGATCTTGATAAATACAACGAGAAGTACGAGAATATCTCTCCTGTCAATCAGGACAGAAGAAGCGACAGAACGGTCAACAAGCAGAAGCTCAAGCAGAAGTCTCAGCAGCGTCGACCGGGTATGAAATCACGCCGTGAAACTGAGGCTGAGAGACTTAAGAGAATTGCGGCGGAGAGAGCAAAGAAGCCGCAGCTTCATATTCAGGTTCCCGAGGAGATAACAGTCGGCGAGCTTGCCGCACTTCTCCACATGACGGCGGCAGAGGTTATCAAAAAGCTCTTTGCCCTCGGTCAGATGGCAACGGTCAATGAGGTCATCGACTATGATACGGCCGAAATCGTTGCAACAGAGCTTGGTGCAAAGTGCGAAAAGGCAGTTGTTGTCACAATTGAGGATAGAATTATCGACGACAGCGAGGATGACGATAAGGATCTTGTTCCCCGCGACCCCGTTGTTTGTGTAATGGGTCACGTTGACCACGGTAAAACATCGCTCCTTGACGCAATCAGACATACCTCCGTCACTTCTACCGAGGCAGGCGGAATTACACAGCATATAGGCGCTTACAGAGTTGACCTCAACGGTCAGAAAATCACATTCCTTGACACTCCGGGTCACGCTGCATTTACATCAATGCGTGCAAGAGGCGCCCAGGCAACGGATATAGCTGTTCTTGTTGTTGCTGCGGACGACGGTATTATGCCGCAGACGATTGAGGCTATCAACCATGCAAAGGCAGCGGAGGTTCAGATAATCGTTGCCATCAACAAGATGGACAGACCGGGTGCGAATCCCGACAGAATCATGCAGCAGCTTACAGAGCACAGCCTTGTTCCCGAGGAGTGGGGCGGCGATGTTATCTGCGTTCCTGTTTCGGCAAAGACACATATGGGTATTGATAAGCTGCTTGAAAGCATTCTCCTTGTTGCCGAGATGCAGGAGCTCAAGGCTAATCCGAACAGAGCGGCAAAGGGTATCGTTATAGAAGCCCGTCTTGATAAGGGCAGAGGCCCGATCGCAACCCTCCTTGTTCAGAAAGGTACGCTCAATTCAGGCGATATCATCGTTGCCGGTCAGTCTGTCGGCCGTGTCCGTGTAATGGTTGACGATAAGGGCAGAAAAATCA
>USJJ01000169.1 GCA_900554995.1 uncultured Ruminococcus sp.
AAGGCGGAGATGGAAAGGCTCGGTTCAATCTGTGTCGAATGTGCAAAAAAATGCAGTGTTCCGGCAGGCGGTGCGCTTGCGGTTGACCGTGATGAATTTTCCCGTATGATAACGGAAAAGATAAAATCACATCCTCTTATTGAGCTTGAGTGCCGTGAGGTGACCGAGATACCCGAGAGCAACGTTATCATTGCCGCAGGGCCGCTTGCTTCGGATGCTCTTGCCGAAAAAATTAAGGAGCTTTGCGGCGGTTCGCTCAGCTTTTTTGATGCGGCGGCTCCGATTGTTACGGATGAGAGCATTGATAAAACCTGTGCATTTACCCAGTCGAGATATGACCGTGGCGGTGAGGACGATTACCTCAACTGTCCGATGAATAAGGAAGAGTACGAAAACTTTTATAACGAGCTTGTCAATGCCGAATCGGCAGAGCTTCATTCCTTTGATAAGAAAAAAGGGGTTTATGAGGGCTGTATGCCGATTGAGGTTATGGCTTCAAGAGGTGCGGATACAATGCGTTTCGGTCCGTTGAAGCCCGTCGGATTGAGAGACCCGAGGACAGGACACCGCCCGTGGGCTGTTTTACAGCTCCGCCGTGAGGACTCAAGCGGAACGATGTATAACCTTGTCGGATTCCAGACAAATCTTAAATTCGGTGAGCAGAAGAGAGTTTTCTCGATGATTCCGGCACTGAAAAATGCGGAATTTGTCCGTTACGGTGTTATGCACCGCAACACCTTTATTGATTCGCCGAGACACCTTAACAGCGATTTTTCTTTCAGGGGTCGTGACGGACTGTATTTTGCAGGTCAGATAACGGGTGTTGAGGGCTATATGGAGTCTGCGTCGTCGGGTATCCTTGCGGGAATCAATATGGCGAACAGACTTGAGGGCAAGGCACCGCTTGATCTTCCGGATTTCACGATGATGGGCGCACTTTCAAAATATATAAGCAACGAGAGTGTGACGGATTTCCAGCCGATGGGCGCAAATTTCGGAATTCTTCCGCCGCTCGATGAAAAAATAAGAGACAAAAAAATGAGATATGAGACTCTTGCAAAGAGGAGCCTTGATTTCTTTAACGAAAGGTTTGGTCAAAATGAAACCTGATATAAATGAACTTCAGCAGAAGATAGGATATAAATTTAAAAACAAATCGCTGTTGTTGCGCGCGCTTTCTCATTCATCTTATTTCAATGAGAATCACGATACCTGCGATGGCTCAAACGAGCGCCTCGAGTTCCTCGGCGATTCCGTTCTCGGATTTATCACAGCCGAAAATTTCTTCAAGAACTACACCGATTTCCCTGAGGGAGACCTGACAAAGCTCAGGGCGGCAATGGTATGCGAAAAATCGCTTGCATCGTTTGCCCGTGAGATCCAGCTCGGGAAATATCTTATGCTCGGAAAGGGCGAGATTGTAACCGGCGGCAGGGAGAGACCGTCAATTCAGGCGGACGCTTTTGAGGCGGTTATTGCCGCAATTTACCTTGATGGCGGAATGGACGAGGCAAGAAAGTTTGTACTCAAGTATATTGACGAAGCGATTAAAAAGCACCGCTCTGTCAAGGATTATAAAACGATGCTCCAGGAGATCGTTCAGCGCAATCCGGGAGAGGTTGTCGAATATGTCCTTGCAGGAGAAAGCGGTCCCGACCACGACAAGCGCTTTGAGGTTGAAGTTCACCTCAATTCAAACGTAATCGGCAAGGGAGTCGGCAAGAGCAAAAAGCGTGCCGAGCAGGAGGCTGCAAGGGAAGCCTTGGAGCTTATGGGACTGTGAAGCACGTAAATGTGGGACTTTTTGTTCCGCACAACGGCTGTCCGCACCAATGCACATTCTGCAATCAGCGTGCAATATCGGGTCAGAGCAGTCAGGTGACTCCAGCCGACGTTGACAGGGCTGTTGCGACGGCGGTAAAAAATCCCGACAGCAAGGGCGGAGAGATAGCTTTTTTCGGCGGCAGCTTTACCGCAATCGACCGAAAGACGATGATAGGACTTTTGCAGGCGGCTTATAAATACGTTCAAAACGGCAGCTTCAAGGGCATACGATGTTCAACCCGTCCGGATGCGATTGATGATGAAATTTGCAGTATTCTTAAAGAATACGGAGTGACGGCGGTTGAGCTCGGAGCACAGAGCATGAATGATGAGGTTCTTCGCCTTAATCGCAGGGGACACACCTCGCAGGACGTTATCAATGCTTCAAAAATGCTGAAAAGCTACGGCTTCGAGCTTGGCCTTCAAATGATGACGGGGCTTTACGGCTCGACGGATGATGACTGTATTGAGACTGCGGAGAGAATTATTTCACTTCAGCCGGACACGGTTCGGATTTATCCGACGGTTGTTATAAAAAACACCGAGCTTGAGAAACTTTACAGGAGCGGTGAGTATATTCCGCAGACTGTTGACTCGGCGGCGGAGCTTTGCGCAAGGCTGCTTTTGATGTTCGACAGGGCGAAAATCAACGTTATCCGAACCGGACTTCACTCGGGCGGCGGAGTTGAAAAGGACTATGTTGCCGGCGCATATCATCCTGCATTTAAGGAGATTTGCGAGGGTAAAATCTACCTTAACGAAGCGGTTGAATATATAGAAAAGAACGGTATACAGCACGGAAAAATTGAAATTCACGTTTCTCCCGACGCAATTTCCAAAATGACGGGACAGAAACGAATGAATATTAAACGGCTCGCAGAGCGAGGCTATGATGCAAAAATCACAGCCGATAAGGAAATGGACAAGTATCAACTTTACATAATAAGGAACGAAGAATTATGAGATTAAAAGCGCTCGAAATGCAGGGATTCAAGTCTTTCCCGGACAAAACGGTGTTCAATTTCAATCACGGAATGACAGCCGTTGTCGGACCGAACGGCTCGGGCAAAAGTAATATTGCCGACGCCGTGCGCTGGGTGCTCGGCGAACAGTCGACAAAGAATCTGCGCGGATCAAAAATGGAGGACGTTATTTTCGGCGGAACAAAGGTCAGAAAGCCTTTGGGCTTTGCCGAAGTTACTTTGCGCCTTGACAATACGGACAGAACGCTCAACAACGATAAGGACGAGGTGTCGGTAACACGACGCTACTACCGTTCGGGCGAGAGTGAATATATGCTCAACGGTCAGATCGTGCGCCTGCGTGACGTTCACGAGCTGTTTATGGATACGGGTCTCGGACGTGACGGCTATTCGCTTGTCAGCCAGGGCAGAATTGCCGATCTTATTTCATCAAAGTCGGGACAACGACGTGATATGCTCGAGGAGGCGGCGGGAATTTCCCATTACAGATACCGCCGTAATGATGCAAACCGTAAGCTCGATCAGGCGGAGGAGAATCTTGTACGCTTGAGGGATATTCTTTCCGAGCTTGAAAGCCGTGTCGGTCCGCTTAAAACACAGAGCGAAAAGGCGCAGAAATTCCTTGTTCTTGCAAAGGAGAAGAAAAATCTTGAAATCGGTCTTTGGCTGCATACGATTGAGACATCAAAGGTAAAGCTGAGGGATCAGGAGGACAAGCTTTCAATTGCTCAGGGTCAGTATGATTCGATTGAGGCTTCACTCTCTCAGATTGAAACCGAGACCGAGGAGATAATCGCCAAGGGTCAGGAAATCACCGTCAAGATCGACAATATAAGAAACAATTCCACAAGCTATGAGGAAAAGGCGGTTCAGCTCGAGCAGGCAATCTGCCGCAAAATCGAGCAGGCGCGGGATCAGGGCGAAGAGATTCTCTTTACCTTTGATACCCACGGGGACGATTACCTGCAAACCCAGGAGGGAAGGAATCTGCCGATTGAGCACTGTAAAAAGGGCTCGGACG
>USJJ01000170.1 GCA_900554995.1 uncultured Ruminococcus sp.
GGATGTAACCGTCACAAAGGACACAAAGACAAATCAAACGACTGTAAACGCCGCAAAGCTGATACCGACCGTAACCGTTTATGAGGAGGATTACTCAAACGTCCGAGTTCTTCCCCTTTCCAAATGCACTGAGGCTATGATCGTCAAGCACGGCTTTGTAAGCACCGATGAGAAATTCACATACTCATATATCCAAAACTATTATAAGCAAAAGTTCGGCAATACGCTTGAAATTAAATATTGAATTTAAGGCACGGTATTCATACATCGTGCCTTAAATTTTATATTGATCAAAAATAAGGTCTGCTGCAAATCAACTGCAACAGACCTTTATTTTTATTTCATTTTATTTATCAGCGGCTTTACCTGTTTTCCGAGTAGAACGGCAATAACCATCTTTGCACAGTCAAGGGCAACATAAGGAACAACACCCGCAAGAAGCGCTTGTTTAAGGTTCATACTTGCCTGATACGCCAGCCAAAGCGAACCGAAAAGATAACAGATCGCTGTTCCGATCGCCATACCCAAGAGTGAGAGAAAGAAATTCCCTTTGAATTTATCGACGAAGAATCCGCCGATAATTGCTATAAATATGAAGCCGATTATATATCCGCCTGTCGGTCCGATGAGCTTTGCGGCACCTCCGGTAAATCCGGAAAAGACCGGCAAGCCCGCAAGCCCGACAAGGATATAGATTATAACGCTCAACGTTCCTGTTTTCGATCCGAGAAGATATGAGGTCAAATAAACCGCCATAATCGTAAATGAAACCGGAACTGGTGTGAACGGAAGCGGTACGGACAGCGGTCCGAGAACGGATATTATCGCCGCCATAAGCGCAATTTTTACAATTTCAACTATTTTCTCGTGCCCTGTTTTAACTTCTGTGCTCATTTATTATACCTCCGGGGCAGGCTCAACAGTCTGAAACTTTCTTTTAATAAGTTCGAAAATACATTTCCACATTTTTTTCCAAGCGTCAAAGAATGAAACGTGATATCTTGCATCCGTATTCATATTCTCAGCAACAAGGGGGGTTATTTCACCTGCCTCAATATCATAGAAAAGATACTGCGGGAGCTCAGGATCGCTGAACACCGTAAAGTCCTCATTATTGACAATCTCATCAATCAATCTGTTAATCGCTTTCGGGAACTTTTTGTGTTCAATATTCTTGACAAACCACGTTTTTTCAGGGAAGAGACATGTTGAAGCATCAATCTGAAGATCGGGTGAAATATACTTATATGTTCCGTTTTCCTTTGCCGCTTCTATATAGTTATTATCAAAACCGTTAACAAGCGTCGCTGTTGTTGCTCCTTTTGAAGCGTCATAAACACTGCAAAGCTTATCGGAAATCATATCCGCCTCGCCCGTTATTGGAATAGTCTGATATCCGTATTTTGTAATATTGGCAACATTAATGCCTCTGTCGGCGTATTCTTTAAGAAGCTCGTTGGACTTCACCTGAACATTATAATGATAATCATCAATCATTTTTATGAAATCCGCATATTTCTCTTTATCAACATTATGGAAAACGTTATCCTTGGCTCTTTCATAGTCACGGTCATTAACCATACTCCAATAGCCCGGGAATGTACCGAAGGTACTCATCATTGCATCCGGCATAAACTCAAGATATTTCTTCTTGAGAACATTGTTGACAGCCGCACAGGTGATATCAAGACCGTATGTTCTGTTAAAAACAGTAACAAATGACTGAATGAGCTGATTGGTAACATCATCATCCGAAAGCTGAAGATCATACATAAATCTTTCAACTCCGTCCGGATCAAGGTACATATCTCCTGCAAAGCATTTACTGCACTGTGTTGCACCGTCCAATGCACTTGCATAAAGAATATAGTCGGAAATATACTGCGCATCATATTTTTCCATATATGCCATTGTTATGCATGAGCCGAGACAGCGTCCGCTCAATCCAACCTTATCCTCACCGGTAACTTCACGAACATCCTCAATGAATTGATGAAGAAGATCCGCATTTTCATAAGGATCAAGACGCCAGTCGTAGTTGAAAGTGAATCTCTGGGTCGGGTATTTGCCGTGTGACTTTTTCGGATTCAGCTTTTCTTTGTTCCACGTCCACCTGAGATAGACACCGTTCTGCGTTTTGCCGTGCTCATCAAGGTTCAGTATTCCGTAAATCTCACCGAGAGATTCTGCAAGTACCTTTCCGAATTCTTCCCATTTCTGAGTAAGAACAGCCTTTGCAAATATACCCATATTATCCTTAACTGTTTTATCAATAAAACCGTCGGGAACCGTAACCGGATAAACTTCCTTTTCTTCGCCGTTTTCATCTTTAACAAAAAGCGGCATACCGGTACCCTGAACATAGATAAGAGGAATATCCGTTCCGTCTACGGCTGCGGCAGTACCTGAGAAATCTCCGAGAATAAATGTGGATACTACAACCGTGATACAAAGTATTACTGAAATAAGTTTTTTAAATATTTTACTCACTCGTCTCACCTCAAACATTTGCCTTTGATTTATTGTATTCATCAACCGTCAGAGAATTTTCCGTTTCAACGTGTGAGAAGAAGAATCTTTCTCTCTCCTCGGAATTGATAACGGTAACGGGTTTAATCTGATTGAGGACAACACCCTTTGCTCTGAGAGACTCCCTGTAATCCCAATAGCTCTTTTCCTTGAGGATAAGAATCTCAGGCTCGCTGAGCATACCCCAGCGTCTGTACTTGAAATACTTTTCGTTAACGCCCTTGAGCTCCTCATCAAGAATTTCAATCATCTTTCTGCGTGTATCCTCGTCAACCTTTACTTCCGGCTCAACGAACATACAGTAACGGGGCGGCTTTGTTGAGTAATCGGGATAGAAGCTGAATCCCTTGAATCCTACTCCCGCCTTTTCCGCTGTCTTTGCGGCGGCGTATTCAACCATCTGAGTGGTGGTCTTTTCGTTAGCAACGTTCATACTGAGGTTCTGCCTGTAAAGAAGTTCGACTCTCGGAGTGTTGTTATACATCTTCGTTACGTGAACAACATCTTCAATCTTATATCTGTAAAGACCCGAGAAATTTGAAACAACAAGCTCATAGTCCTTACCAACCTCAAGCTGATCTATAAGAAGAGGCTTAATGTCATCCCTCGCATGATCCTCACCCTCTTCAATCGGGAGAAACTCGAAGAAAATACAGTGCGGTAGAAGAACCGAGTCGTTAACGTTAAGCTCGACCGGAGCAGCAAAGAAGCCCTCTGCGGCGGCATAGCCCATATTGTGAAGAGGAAGATCTCCGATTGATTTACGCAACTTTTCAATATAAACCTGGAGACTTGAACCCATCATTCCGTAGCCCCAAACAAGTTTCGGCCAGATTCTCGGAGCGATCGGAGTATCAAAGCCCTTTTCAAACTCTTTCCTAAGCTCGGCGGCTCTCGACGGATTCGGCTTAAACATCTTGGAATACTTAGCACGAAGCTCGGGAGTACACTTGATATTCGGATTGATGATACCTTTTTCAATATCGTCGCAGAGCATCTCCCAGTTTTCCTCAAGGTAGTCAAACATCGTTGTCAAAAGAGTAATAACAAGCGATCCGAGGTATGTAACGTTTCTGTTCTCAAGAGCAAAACGAAGCTGAAGATATGAAGTATCAATAAGTTCCTCGTGCTCGGGACAGAGAAGAGAATACGGCGATGTGCAGAAAAATTTAGTGATCGGTTTAAGATAAGTAAGCGGAACCTGTCCTGCTCCGTTACACTGCTTATTATCGTCGAGCTTGTGACCCGAGAGTACAAGAACAAGCGGACCCATCTGGTTCGGCATTCTTATACCCTTAT
>USJJ01000171.1 GCA_900554995.1 uncultured Ruminococcus sp.
CGGCAAGCATCATCATATGCAGACTGAGCAAGGAACGGAACATCTTCAGCCTTAACAATATCCTTAAGGTCAGCAGGGATTCCAACGTCCTTTGAAAGCTGCTTAACAGCATCGATAGCAGCCTTTCTGTATTCCTCCTGAGACATATCATCAACACCCTTTACACCCATTGCACGAGCGATCTCACGGTATTTTTCACCTGTTGCGGGAGCATTGTATTCCATAACGGTAGGAAGAATGATAGCATTTGCAACACCGTGAGGAGTATCATAAAGAGCACCGAGAGGGTGAGCCATAGAATGAACTATACCAAGACCAACGTTAGAGAAGCCCATACCTGCAACATACTGACCGAGAGCCATTCCCTCTCTGCCCTCTGCGGTGTTCTCAACAGCACCTCTGAGGTTCTTTGAAATGATCTCGATTGCCTTGAGGTGGAACATATCGGAAAGTGCCCATGCGCCCTTTGTGATGTAACCCTCAATAGCGTGTGTAAGAGCGTCCATACCTGTTGCGGCGGTAAGTCCCTTGGGCATTGACGACATCATATCCGGATCAACGACTGCAACAACGGGAATGTCGTGAACGTCTACGCAAACCATCTTGCGGTTCTTCTCTGCGTCGGTGATAACATAGTTGATTGTAACCTCTGCGGCTGTACCTGCCGTGGTGGGAACTGCGATAATCGGAACGCACTTGTTCTTTGTCGGAGCAACGCCCTCAAGAGAACGAACGTCCGCAAACTCAGGATTGGCAATGATAATGCCGACTGCCTTTGCAGTATCCATTGATGAGCCGCCGCCGATTGCTACGATGCAGTCTGCGCCGATCTCCTTGAACTTGGCAACGCCTGCCTGAACATTCTGAATAGTCGGATTCGGTTTAATGTCGGTAAATAATTCGTATTCGATTCCCGCATTTTCAAGAACATCTGTAACTTTCTTCGACACACCGAATTTTACAAGATCGGGGTCTGAAGCAACCATAACTTTCTTAAAGCCTCTGCCCTTGACCTCATCGGGGATCGCATTGATAGCACCTGCACCGTGGTATGAAGTTTCGTTAAGTACAAATCTGTTCATTGATTCCACACTCCTTAAATAAACGCCGAATGTCGGCGATTTTTATTTTTAGCAAGCAAACACCACTTGCGGTAACGTTTACCCTTGCCTTTAACTATATTATAAACTGAAATTTTGCGGAAATTGTGACAAATTTTTAACATTATGTTAACTTTTCAATTTCTTTTACGGAAAGAACAGAGCCCTCAACCGTGAATTTGACCTCGTACCCCGCAAAGCCGAAGCCGTAAACCCTATCGGGATCGGACTGGTACTGCGGTCTGGGATCAAACTCAAGAACCTTTATAAGAGCGGAACGCTTGCTTTCGGGGAACACGGATAAAAGACTGTCGGGAATAACGACCTTCAAACGATCGCTGCCGTCTTTTGAAAATCCTCCGACGGCGTCGGGATGGCAGTCCGCATAGGGAATATACGGCTTTATGTCGACAATCTCGGTTCCGTCCATAAGATCTGCTCCCGAAACGATTAGCTCATTTCCAACAATTTTCTCGAGCTTTACGCAGGAGAGACCGATATTATTCGGACGAAACGGCGAACGTGTGGCGAAAACGCCCATTCTTACATTGCCGCCGAGCTTGGGCGGACGAACGGTCAGCGACTTGATGCTTTCGGGTGTGTTGAATTTCCATAACAGCCATATGTGCGAAAAGCCGTCAAGACCTCTTATTGCGTCGGGGCTGCGGAACTCGGGCTCAAAGACAATCCTGCCTTTCAGCTCTTCAACCAGACCGCTCTGCCTCGGGATACCGAACTTCGTCGGAAAATCGGTATGAATTTTTGCGATTACTTTCATTTCCATCACCGTTGTTATTATATCATATAATTTATAATCTGAAAACACAGAAATAAGCAAAGAAAAAGACTGTCCGATAAACGAACAGTCTTTTAAATCTTACTTGAACTTTCTCTTACGAGCAGCCTCAGACTTCTTCTTGCGCTTTACAGAGGGCTTCTCATAATGCTCTCTTTTACGAACCTCCTGGATAACACCGTCTCTTGAAGTCTGTCTTTTAAATCTTCTGAGAGCGTTGTCCAAAGACTCGCCTTCTTTAACTTTTACCTGACTCACTGTATTCCCTCCCTCCGCAGATTGCAGGGGTAATCTTTATAATTTGCACCATATTTTATCACATTGTGAGCGTATTGTCAATATCTAATTGCAAAAAATGCACTTTTTAGAACGATTTTTAAAAAAACGGGGTCTGCGCCGAATGCAACAGCCCCGTATATTGTTATTCTCAGAAACCTCTGATAATTCTGACCACTGCTTCGCAGTCCTTAGCGTCCATAATCTTCGGAACGGGATAGAGCGGATTGCCCTCCTTGAGTGCACGCTCAACGATTGTCGGGATATCCTCATCCTTGATGAAATCGAAATGCTCGGGAATGTTCATATTCTTGTTCATTCCCTTGATTGCATCAATGAAGTTCATAGCCTTGTCAGCCTGCGAATAGCCGCCGATTCCTACAATCTCGGCGAGCTTTGCGAGCTTTGCATAAGCCGTGTCGCCGTAATACTCAAGAACGTGAGGAAGAATAACGGCGTTTGCAAGTCCGTGAGGAGTTCCGTAAATACCGCCGAGGTTATGGGCGATAGCGTGAACGTAGCCGACATATGCTCTTGTGAATGCCATTCCGGCATAGAACGATGCGACGAGCATATTCTCACGAGCCTGAAGATTCTTTCCGTCGTTATACGCTGTCTCAAGGTTCTCGAAGATGAGCTTTGTCGCTCTCTCTGCGTAATCGTCGGTTGACTTTGTGCCGCTCAGACCGATATATGCTTCAACCGCGTGGGTAAGAGCGTCCATACCTGTTGTCGATGTAATCTTCTGCGGAAGACCCGTTGTCAGCTCGGGGTCAAGCACAGCATACTTCGGGCGGAGCTTGGGATCGTTGATGGCGTATTTCTCGTGAGTCTGCATATTTGTAACGACAGCGGCAAGGGTTGTCTCTGAGCCTGTGCCTGCGGTTGTCGGAACAGCGAAGAACGGGGGCAGCTTGTGTCTGATTTTCAGTTCGCCTCTCATCTGAGAAACGGTCTGGTTCGGATTCATAACTCTTGCGCCGGCGGCCTTTGCACAGTCCATCGGGGAACCGCCGCCGAATGCGATGATGCCCTCACAGCCGTTTTTGAGATAAAGTCTGCGTGCCTCTTCAATATTTTCAATCGACGGGTTCGGCTGAACACCGTCATAAACGGTATACTTAATTCCCTGAGCATCAAGCTGCTCAAAAAGACCTGAAAGCAGATTGAGTCCCATAAGCCCCTTATCGGTAACGACAAGAACGCTTGAAATGCCCTTGGATTTTACAAGAGCGGGGAGCTCCTTAACAGCGCCGGGTCCCTTGAGAAGCTCCGGCTCCGCCCAGTCGAAGAAACATTCCGCAACCATAAATGTTTTTTGATACGCTCTGTAAAAAGCGGTTTTTGCTATATCTGCCATAAAAAGACCTCTTTTCATTATTAATATATTTATTTTACCAAATACTACTATACTTTTACAAGAGGTAAAAGGAGATTTTTTTAAAAATTTACATAAATATAGCCAACATATACTATTGATCCTTGTTGAAATCCGGTTAAACGAAAAATTTAAGCAACAACAGCGGCTTAAAGCAAAAAATTCAAAAAAAGTGTTGACAAACCCGTTTGGTTGTGGTATAGTATACGAGCGTTGAGACGCTGGTGTAGCTCAGTTGGTAGAGCAGCTGATTTGTAATCAGCAGGTCGGGGGTT
>USJJ01000172.1 GCA_900554995.1 uncultured Ruminococcus sp.
TCCGCATGGTCTAAGCCATACGGAGGATTAACTGTTTTACGGACACCCGTCTATTCAAGGGGAGTTTTATTTTCAAAAAAAATTTATTGTTTTACGATAAATTTATATTGACATTCGTATATACTAATGCTATAATGCACTCAACAAAACTTTCGGAGGTAAATTATGTCAAAGAAAATTTCTCTCAAAACGATTGCGGGCAGTCTTAAATTTATTATCATCGCTATGGGGCTTTGCGCCTTTGCGATTCAGAGCGTAATTTCACTCATGCTCATCATTTCCGATGCGGATAATATCGACAAGCTCAGAGCGCCTTGGATGGCTTTTCTCTGGTCAACGGCGATTCCTATGATTCCGGCTCTCATCTATTCATGGAAAACGGCGTCAAATATCGGCAGGAACAAGCCCTTTTGTCTCGATAATTCAAAAAATCTCAAAAACATTGCAATAAGCTCGATTTGCGACGCCGCTCTTGTGCTCGCAGGCAACATAATTTATCTTCTTCTTGACATCAGCCACCCGTCCGTTCTTCTATTCTCAAGCATAATTGTTCTTATCGGCATAGCTATTTTTATTGCGGCGATGGGACTTTCGCAGCTCATTCGCAACGCCGCCGAATTGCAGGAAGAAAACGAGCTTACGATATGAGGTGAAAGCATGATTATAGTTAACATTGACGTTATGCTTGCCAAGAGGAAAATGAGCGTTACCGAGCTTTCGGAGCGTGTGGGAATAACTATGGCAAACATTTCGATTCTCAAAAACGGAAAAGCGAAAGCAATTAAAATCCAGACCCTTGACAAAATCTGCGAAGCTCTCGACTGCGAGCCGGGCGATATTCTTGAATACAGAAAGGGATAAAAGGTGACATAATGTCATTCACATGTATTCTCGCAATTATATATTTATTTTTATTTTTAACGGACATCTCGGCATTGATTTTAGGAATTAAATGCCGCGAGTGGGCATTTTTTGTCGGCATAACGGCATTTATAGTTATCGGAGCAGCCGTCCTCGGTTATTTCTGGATAAAAAGTCCGATGTAATGTTTCTGAAAAGGCACAATTTGTAGGGGTCGATGACCACATCGAACCAAGGTCAGAAGAAACCGTAATGGGCGCCCCTGTAGGGTAGGCAAGTTGCTTTTCTGCGCCCATTTTATCTCTACAAAACCAACCGATGCTACATACTTTTTTACTATGATTCTCAAAGCAACACAACATATGAAATGGGGAAGTATTGATGAGAAAAGCTATTAGCGTCGTTACCGTTATCCTTATCGGATTATTCACTGTCGGCGGAATTGCGTTTATCCTCGGAATGTCGATAACCGATACTGCGAGAAAATATGAATCGGAGATAAAAATGATTCTACCGTATGATGCAGGTCAAAACACATATAAATTCGGTCTACTTGACGAGATTGAATATACAGAATATATGTCCGATAAAATTACGGTTCAGTCATTAACAAGATCGGGACTTTTTAAAACGATCTCCGATAAAAACGAGGATAAAGTAAAATATTTCATTGATAAGTTTACAACTCAAGCCGACAAGACATATGATAACTTCTTCCTCGGCAATAAAAACTATTCTCCGATTATGCTGTCAACGGCTGATGTTGATGAAAACGACTGCTGTTTTATTTATGAAAATAAAGATGATTATCTGCTGTTTTATTACGACAGTCAAAGCGGTATACTTTATAAAATGAAACGACATAAGCTAAAGTACATTTATGATAATTTTATCGGTTTACAGGAGGAGAAAAAATGACAGTTAAAATAAAAAAGAACCGTTTAATTTACCTCGGCATATTCGTTTTACTCTTTGTGTGCGAACTGCTTATTGCAAAGTTTTATTTCTCCGATTTCATCAGGTCATATCTCGGAGATGTGCTTGTTGTTATTCTGCTTTGGAGCTTTGTGCGAATCTTCATTCCCGATAAAATCGCACTTCTGCCGCTGTGGGTGTTTATCTTTGCCTGTCTGATTGAAACGGGTCAGTATTTCAACTATACCGAGCTTTTAGGCGTCAGCGACAACCCCCTGCTTTGCACATTGATGGGAACGTCATTTGCTTGGGGCGATATTCTTTCGTATCTTGCAGGCTGCACCGTGTGCGGAATTGTTGAGATTGTCAGATACAAAAGGAACAATTCAATATAAAAGTTAACCTCCCGAGGATCCGAAGCGAGATCAACGGGAGGTCATATTTATTTTACCGATCCGATTACAAATGAACCGTCTTGCGATGTTGAACCGCCGACGTTTGAGAAGCGCACATACGCTCCGTAATGCGAAAGGTCGGAAATTCTGATGTGTACGTTATCGCCCGATTCAAGGTCGATTATTGCGGTGAAATATTCCGTTTCACCGGGTAAAATCTTACCTATGCTTTGATTTGTCTCAACCTCTTCCCTGTCGGTTCCGATATATACGCTCGGATTGTCATAAATCGGGGCAACGCCGACATTCTTCACGCCTACTCGGACATACGCCTTGCCGAAAAGATTCAGAACCTGAACCTTGCTGACATAAAAATCATATCCGAGCTTTGCGGACGCCACTTTTGCAGTGTTAATCTCATCCTCGGTGAGATTACCCGTAAAGGCTCCCGTCATCATCAGCCACGAGCAATGCGTTTTATCGACGCACTCGTCATAGTCCTGAAAATCTTCCGTCACCTTGCCATTAAGGAAATTATCCTGACCCTCGGGGCGGAACTCACCGCCGATTGGCTGAGTCTTCCAAATATTGGTTTTCAATGCTTTTTTTAACTGATTGTAAAAGAAATAATCTTTTTCGGAATTTATAGTGTTGTATGTAAAAGAATCATCATGGAATCCGATTTGACCATTGTTCGAACCCGGTGTTCCCGGATAACGTGTAAGGATTTTCGTATGCTGAAAATAAAATTCAAAAGCGTGAAGAATCTGCCTCTTCTGCCGATCCGTCGCCATAGCCTGCTTGATTTCAGTGCAAACGTGCCATTCACCCCAATGACCGATAAGACCCGTTGTGATATATGCAATTCTGCGGTCTCCGTCATAGTTGAGCGCAAGCTGATCAATAAAATAAAGCAAGAAATCAATGAGCTTTTGGTCACTGTAATCGGGACTTATTCCGCCGCCGTACTCGCTGTATTCATATTTTTTCACGCCCATATCCCATATGAACTGCGGAACGGCACATTCCTTGTCGGGATAATCGAGATACACACGCAAAGCTGCCTGATGACCTCTTCTTGCAATTGTATCGAGCTTATGCTCAAGTCCCTCACGCAAGGTAAGCGTTCCGTCATCTGCAACCAGATCGGTCATCGGAATATAGAGCCATTCCATACTGTACGGCACAGAATCATCAGCGCCCTCCTCGCTGTAAAACGGCATAAAGCCCTTCATCGGGTTGCCGTAAGCGGTCTCATACTCAAGCTCTGTCGCAGTGAATCCCGAAAAATTTCCGCAGATCAAAGCAAGACAAAGCGTCAGAATATTAAGCCTTGCAAGTATTTTAAAAATAAAATTCATATACATCCTCCCTTTTTAAATATAATACAGTTTTTTTAACGTCAGGTCAATATACAATTTAATTATTATAGGGTGATATAACCGATTTATTTTGAGATTTATCCCCTTTTCGGCGCAGAAATTATTCTTGCCTCCCTTGCAGGGGAGGTGGCACGACGAAAGAGTGACGGAGGGGTTAAATAATATTTTATCAAATTTTCAACAAACCCCCTCAGTCAGCTACGCTTCCGGCGTCTCGCTGCGGCTCGGTCACGCTCCGGCTCTGAACGTCCACCGGACGTTCATT
>USJJ01000173.1 GCA_900554995.1 uncultured Ruminococcus sp.
CCGACCGTCGGCAAAAAGGCGATAGGCATTGCCGAGAAAATATCGGGCAGATCCGAGGAGCTGAGAGTTCTCTATGTTGCGATGACGAGAGCAGAGGAGAGAGTCATATGCGTGACAAGGTACAATAATCCGCAGAAAAAGCTCGCACAGCTCAGGGGAGAGCTCGGAACGGAAAAGAAAATTCTCCCGTTTTCGCTTCTTTCAAGGTCGTCAATGGCGGATTGGCTGCTGCTCGGATTTTTAAGACATCCCGATGCGGCGCCGTTTTGGTCGGGAGAAGCTCCCGTTACACTCCCTGCGGCACGCAGAATGAAGTTTGAAATAATCAGCGAGGTGAAAGAGCCTCTTAAAGAAATTTCCGAGGCGGAAAATGCGGCGGCAGACAGCGGTATGCTCGAAGAGATAAGGCGCAGAACCGAGTATGAGTATCCGTATTCCGCACTGACGGGCGTTATGGCGAAAATCGCCCCGTCGGAGCTTGAAACAAGCGGATTTTCAACCGAATATTTTGCCTGTGAGAAGCCGAGGTTCCTCAGCAGGAGCGGTATGAACCCTGCCAACAGAGGTACCGCAACGCATAAGTTTATGGAGTTCTTCGATTACTCGGCGGATGTCTTTGACGTTGACGGACAGATTGAAAGAATGGTTGCGGAAAATCATCTCACGCCCGATGAGGCAAAGGCGCTTGAAAGAGATAAGCTGAAAAAATTCTTTGAAAACGATATTGCCGTCAGGATCGCGAGATCACCCCTTCTTCTGCGTGAGAAAAAGGTCACCGTGGGTCTCAGAGCGGGGGATATATATCCCGATATCGCCGAAAATGCGGCGGATGAAATGATAGTCGTTCAGGGATATGTAGACTGTGCGTTCGAGGAAAACGGCGGACTTGTTATCGTCGATTACAAGACGGACAGGAGGATTGACGACGAAACCCTGCGCAGCCGGTACAGGGATCAGCTCAAGCTCTATGAGTATGCTCTCGGCAAATGCACGGGCAAAAGGGTAATCGGCACGGTTATATATTCGTTTGACCTCGGCAGAACGGTAGAATTGGATTGATTGTGCGAAAAAACTTGACTAAGACACAAGATATAGTGTAAAATATTCTTTGTATTTTATCGGCAGAAAGGAATGGTCATTTAAATGGCGAAAAAGACAAGCTACGGAAATAATGATATTGTGGCGCTCAAGGGACCTGATCAGGTTCGCAAGCGTCCTGCGGTTATTTTCGGCTCCGACGGATTGGAAGGTTGTCAGCATTCCGTTTTTGAAATTTTGTCCAACTCAATCGACGAGGCTCGTGAGGGCTTCGGCGATAAGATAATCATCACCCGCTTTCTTGATAAGTCGGTCGAGATTCAGGACTTCGGCCGCGGTATTCCCGTTGACTACAACGAAAAGGAGAAGAACTATAACTGGTTCCTCGTTTTCTGCACACTCTATGCCGGCGGCAAATATAACACGAATAACGGCGGAAGCTATGAGTATTCCCTCGGACTTAACGGCCTCGGACTTTGCGCAACTCAGTTTGCATCGGAATATATGGAGGCGGAAATCCACCGTGACGGCTGGTGTTACAAGCTCAATTTCAAAAAGGGCAAGGCAGTCGGCGAGATGGAAAAGGAAAAGTACACCAAGAGGGACACAGGCTCCCGTATAAAATGGCGCCCGGATCTCAAGGTCTTTACCGATATCGACATTCCGCTTGAATACTATCAGAGCACGATCAAGCGTCAGGCGATAGTCAATGCAGGCGTTAAGTTCATCCTCAGGAATCAGCTTAACAAGACTCAGTTTGAAACCTTTGAATACTGCTACACGGACGGCATTACGGATTACGTCAAGGAGATTGCCGGCGAGAACGCAATGACGGGCATTCAGACGTGGCAAGCCGAAAGGGTCGGACGTGACCGTGACGACCTCAGTGATTATAAGGTGCTCATCAATTCGGCGCTCTGCTTCTCGAATAAAAATCAGCTCAAGGAATATTACCATAACTCGAGCTGGCTTGAGCACGGCGGCGCTCCCGAAAAGGCGGTCAGAAACGCCTTTACCTATCAGATTGACGCTTATCTCAAGGCGAACGGAAAATACGTAAAGAGCGATCCGAAGATTAAATTTGAGGATATCGAGGACTGTATGATCCTTGTTATTTCCTCGTTCTCAACTCAGACATCATACGAAAATCAGACAAAAAAGGCAATTACAAATAAATTTATTCAGGAAGCGATGACGGATTTCTTCAAGCACCAGCTTGAAATTTACTTCATCGAGAACAGGACGGAAGCAGAGAAGATCGCAAATCAGGTGCTTGTCAATATGAGAAGCCGTGTCAGGGCGGAGACAACCCGTCAGAGCCTTAAAAAGACGCTTTCAACCTCAAACGATCTTGCAAACCGTGTTCAGAAATTCGTCGATTGCCGAACCAAGGACGCAAGCGAGCGTGAGCTTTTCATTGTGGAGGGTGATTCCGCTCTCGGCGCCTGTAAGCAGGCGAGAAACTCCGAATTTCAGGCGCTTATGCCCGTCAGAGGCAAGATACTCAACTGCCTCAAGGTTGAGTATGACCGAATCTTTAAAAGCGAGATTATAACCGATCTTATCAAGGTTCTCGGCTGCGGTGTTGAGGTCAAGAGCAAGGCGATGAAGGGTCTTGCGCAGTTCAATCTTGACCTTCTCAGGTACAACAAGATTATCATCTGTACCGATGCCGACGTTGACGGCTTCCAGATCAGAACGCTTATTCTCACGATGATTTACAGACTTATGCCGACCCTTATCGAGGAGGGTAAGGTCTTTATTGCGGAAACTCCGCTCTATGAAATAAACACAAAGGATCAGGTATGGTTCGCCTACACCGAAAAGGAGAAAACTCAGGCTCTTGAGGAGATAGGCAATCAGAAATATACGATTCAGCGTTCAAAGGGACTCGGTGAAAACGAGGCGGATATGATGTGGATGACGACAATGAATCCCAAAACACGCCGTCTTGTCGAGATTCTTCCCGAGGATGCGGAAAGAACTGCGCAGATTTTTGATATGCTGCTCGGCGATAACCTTGCGGGACGTAAGGAGCACATTGCCGACAACGGACATCTTTACATTGATATGCTCGACCTGAGCTGAGAGGGGTGATATAATGGCAAAGAAAAAGAAAACGGAAAAGCCCGTTGAGGAAATGGATCCGAATACCCATATTCTCGGCGCAGGCGATGTTCTGCGTCAGAATATCACGGAAACGCTTGAGACTAACTATATGCCGTATGCGATGAGCGTTATTCTCTCCCGTGCGATCCCCGAGATCGACGGCTTCAAGCCCTCTCACAGGAAGCTGCTCTATACGATGTATAAGATGGGTCTTATCAACGGCGCAAGAACAAAGTCGGCGAACATTGTCGGACAGACGATGAAGCTCAACCCTCACGGCGATGCGGCGATCTATGACACAATGGTCCGTCTTTCGAGGGGCTATGAGGCTCTTCTGCACCCGTTCGTTGACTCAAAGGGTAACTTCGGTAAGGCATATTCAAGGGATATGCAGTGGGCGGCGCCCCGATATACCGAGGCTAAGCTCGCACCGATCTGTAACGAGCTTTTTAATGAAATAGACAAGGACACGGTCGATTTTGTCGATAACTATGACAACACGATGAAGGAACCGTCGCTTTTGCCGGTACGATTCCCGAGCATTCTGGCAAATCCGACGACGGGTATTGCCGTCGGTATGGCAAGCTCGATTTGTCCGTTCAACCTCCGTGAGCTTTGTGAAACTACAATCGCTTTGATCAAGG
>USJJ01000174.1 GCA_900554995.1 uncultured Ruminococcus sp.
ATCTGTGAACAGACCGAAGATCCCGCAACCGCAAAAGGTATAGTTAAGCGTGACGTTATCCGTGTGCTGACCCCCGGTACGGTAATCGAGAGCAGTATGCTTGACGAGTCGAAGAACAATTTCCTTTGCTCAATCTGGCTCAACGGAAAGAGTGCGGGAGTTTGCTTTGCCGATGTTTCAACAGGTGAGCTGAGCCTTACCCAGCTTGATTCAAAGTCGGTTGGCAATGAGGTTGTCAATGAGCTTGGCAGATATATGCCTACCGAGATTCGCTATAACTCCGCCGTTGTCAAGGATGACAAAATCCGTGAGTTTATCAAAAACCGTATTGAGTGCACTGCCGACAGTATTGATGAAGAAAAAGTCAACGTAGATTACTGCCGTCAGATTATAACAAACCATTTTAAAAAGAGCCTGACCGAGCTCGGCATTGAGGAAAGCGATGAGGCGATCTGCGCCCTCGGCGCAACAATTGATTACCTGACCGAGGTGCAGAAATCGGGTCTTGATAATATTCGTGAGATTGACTTCTATTCGGAAAATCAGTTTATGAAGATTGATTTTTCGTCCCGAAGAAATCTTGAATTGACCGAAACGATGCGAAACAGGGAGCGCAGAGGAACGCTCCTTTGGGTGCTTGACAAGACAAAGACCGCAATGGGTAAACGACTTGTCAGAAACTGGATCGAACAGCCGCTGGTCAATCTTGCGAAGATTACCAAGAGACATAACGCCGTCAATGAGCTTTTCTCGGACTCGGTGCTTCTTGATAACGAGACGGCGGCGATATCCGATGTCAGCGATATGGAAAGACTGATGGCGAGAATAGTTTATGAGACAGCCAATGCCAAGGAACTGCGCTCGCTTCTTTCGACGATCAGGCTGCTACCCGATATCAAAAGCGGGATTTCCGAATGTAAATCCGCACTCCTCGGCGAAACCTGCAAGAACATTGATCTTCTGAACGACGTTGAGGAGCTTATTGACAGCGCAATTCAGGAAGAGCCTCCGTTTACCGTTCGTGAGGGCGATATGATCAAGGATGGCTTTAATCCCGAGCTTGACGAGCTGAGGGACATTGTCCATAACGGCAAGGGATATATTGCCGCAATCCAGCAGACAGAGCAGGAGAAAACGGGAATAAAGAAACTGAAAATCGGCTACAACCGAGTTTTCGGCTACTATATTGAGGTGCCGAATGCGTTTAAGGAGCTTGTTCCCGAGGAATACATAAGAAAACAGACGCTTGCTAACTGTGAGCGATATATAACGAGCGAACTCAAGGATCTTGAATCCAAGGTTCTCGGAGCACAGGAAAGAATAGTTAAGCTCGAGTATGAAATATTCGTTCAGGTCAGAAGCAGGGTAGCCGACGAGCTTTACAGAATTCAGAAAACGGCTCACGCAGTCGCAACGGTCGACGCACTTTGCTCCTTTGCGAGGGTAGCGCTGAAAAACGACTATACCTGCCCGATTATGACCGACGGAAACGAAATCATTATAAGGGACGGCAGACATCCCGTCGTTGAAATGATGATGAAGGACACTCCGTTTGTACCAAACGACACAATGCTCGACTGCAAGGAAAACCGTTGCGCGATTATCACGGGACCGAATATGGCAGGTAAATCAACCTATATGCGTCAGGTAGCGCTGATTGTGCTTATGGCGCAGTGCGGAAGCTTCGTTCCCGCATCGAGCGCACAGATCGGACTTGTCGACAGCATATTTACCCGAGTCGGAGCAAGCGACGATCTTGCGTCGGGACAGTCGACCTTTATGGTTGAGATGAGCGAGGTCGCAAACATACTGAAAAATGCGACGAAGAAAAGCCTTTTGATCTTTGATGAAATAGGCCGAGGAACATCAACCTTTGACGGTATGAGCATTGCACGTGCCGTTCTTGAATACACCGCAGACCCGAAAAAGCTCGGGGCGAAAACACTCTTTGCAACCCACTATCATGAATTGACCGAGCTTGAAAATGAGATCGACGGAACGAAGAATTACAACATCTCCGTCAAGAAGCGTGGCGACGATATCACTTTCCTGAGAAGAATTGTCCGTGGCGGTGCAGACGGAAGCTACGGAATTGAGGTTGCCAAGCTGGCAGGTGTTCCGAATACGGTCGTTAACCGTGCAAAGGATATCCTCAAGGAGCTTGAGGAGAAAGGTGCTGTAACCGTAATCCGGACGGTCGAAAAGAATGACGACGATATGCAAATTTCCTTTGCCTCAAACGAGGGCAACGAAATTGTTGACGAGCTCAAGACGATTGATATAAATACGCTTACGCCTATTGAGGCTTTGCAAAAGCTCTATGAGCTGAAAAACAGGGCGGACAGGCTGTAAAAAAATAAGGGAAGAAAAAGAGGTGATCTTATGCCGCAGATTAATATACTGCCAAAGCACATTGCCGAGCTTATCGCCGCAGGCGAGGTTGTCGAGCGTCCGGCATCTATTGTTAAGGAAATAATGGAGAATGCGATTGACGCAGGAGCGGATAAGATCACGCTTGAAATAAAGCGAGGCGGAATAACATATATCCGAATTACGGACAACGGTTGCGGAATCGACCGTGAAAATATCCGTAAGGCATTTATAAGTCACGCAACGAGCAAAATTTCCACCGCAGATGATCTCAATGCGATCTGCACTCTCGGCTTCCGTGGCGAGGCATTGGCTTCAATTGCCGCAGTCTCGAGAGTTGAGGTTATGACACGAACCGAGCAGGAGCCCGTCGGCACACGCTATTGCATTGAGGGCGGCGAGGAGACCGTTATTGACGACGCCGGTTGCCCAAAGGGAACGACCCTTGTCGTCCGTGACCTTTTCTACAATACGCCCGCAAGAATGAAATTCTTGAAAAAAGACGTCAGCGAGGGCAATGCGGTTGCCTCGGTTGTAGACAGAATCGCACTTTCTCACCCCGAGGTCAGTGTTAGGTTTATCAGAGACTCAAAGGACGTGCTTTTCACTTCGGGTGACGGAAAGCTCGACAGCGCAATTTATAAGGTGCTCGGCAGGGATTTTGCGTCAACTCTGATTCCCTGCGACTACGAGCTTGAGGGCGTGAGAGTCAGCGGCTATATCTCAAAGCCGTTCAATGCACGTCCGAACCGAATGATGCAGTATTTCTTTTTAAATGATAGATTTATAAAAACACGCACGGGTATGGTTGCCCTTGAAGAGGCATACAAAAACTCCGTAATGGTCGGCAAATTTCCTGCCTGCGTGCTGAAAATTCAGATTGCCCCCGGTGCTGTGGACGTCAATGTTCACCCTGCAAAAACAGAGGTTCGTTTTGCAAACGAGAAGATGATTTTCAATGCCGTTTATTACTGCGCAAAGTCTGCCTTACAGCAGGGAGATACCCGTGTTCAGGCGAGCTTTTCCCGGAAAGTCGCAAGGCAGTTTATGCCTCCCCCGACAGAGGGCAAGCAGATAAAAATATATGAACAACAGCTTGAGCAAATCAAGAAAGAAGCTCAGCCGAATCAGGATTTTTGGACGAACACAACGTCGGCGGAGTTCAAAAAGGAAGCTGAAAAGCCGAAGCCGATAGCTTTTAACGATAACTCAAAATTTGAAATAGAAAAGAACGATGAACCTGATCTGATTCCGTGCTTCAAACCGACGGTGCAGGAGCCTGTTCCCGCTTCTGAAACGAAGACGGAGCCTGCTGTTACAGCGCCGATTGTTGAGTCTGAACCCGTTCGGCCGGAGGTTGAG
>USJJ01000175.1 GCA_900554995.1 uncultured Ruminococcus sp.
TTGATATTTGTCTTGACGATCAAGAAATCACGCCTTTCGTGTATAAGTGTGGGGAGAATGGAAGTGTGAAACTCATCAGACCTCCATGCTGCTGTTGCTTATCAGCCTTCTCCTTGAGGGGAAGGTGGGCGGCGGATTGCACCGCTCGGATGAGGTGACGAGGTTTTATCACATAATATTTAATGCATTCAAACTCGAACTTTTCCACCTCATCACCGTCTTGCGGCGGAGCTTCTCGCTGTAGCTCTGACAGTCCGCCGGACTGTCATTCACTACCGTGCCGACACTTCGCTACCCTCAAGGGGAAGCCTTGATAAAATCCTGCTGACTTAAAATATTCTCTGCGTTACACTTATATTATATACAGAAAGGAATGATCTTTATTCGTTATTCAATTACTTTTTCGACTTCTCCGCCGTTTTTCATACTCTTATCGGCACGGAAAACGGTCAGATGACCTTTCATCGAGTCCTCAATCGAGGTGCAGGAAACGGACATCTCGCCGTCACGCACATATCTGACAAAATCCCTTGCCAGCTCCATATCACCGCCGCCGTGGGAATCGTCCGTTACGTTGACGTCGACAACTCGGTCGAGATGCTCGCAGCCGGGTCTCGGGTCAATCAGTGAAACGGTGAATTTGCCCGATTCAAGCGTGCCGAAGATTTCACCCTTAGTTCCGATAATATGTATCTTGCGCTGAGGTATAGCCGCGCCGCCGATCATATTGTGAGTGCCGGTCGCTCCGCTCTTGAACTGAACGGCGACACTCTGATGATCGACAACGTTGTTATCGCTCTTGTAAGCGCATACACCGTAGGACGATGTTTTCAAAAGCTTAATCTTATCCTCAATCGTTGCGTTTTCTTTGTCCTCGAGCTTGTCCCAAACATAGAACGACCATCGGTCGGGATGATCAATATAAAGTCTCTTTGCCGAATACAGACAGGTATCGACAAACGGACAGTCAACAAGACAGCGTGTTCCGCTGCCCTCGGGAGCGTTCTCGGGCCTGAACTGCATAAGCGAGCCGAAGCTGGCAACCTTTGCCGGAGCGTCACTGCCCATAAGCCACATCATAATATCAATATCGTGACAGCATTTTGCAAGCAGCATTGTTGCGTGGCACTGATCCTCATTGCGCCATTTTCCTCTTATATGACTGGTAGACATATGGTGGTAGCTGACGTGTTCCGCTGTTTGGATGTTAATAATCCGACCGATTTCCCCGCTTAGAATCGTTTCCTTGATTGAGCGGTAGAACGGCGCATATCTGAGCACAAAGCATATCATTATTTTACGGTGATTTTCTTTTGCACAATCAACCAGCTCACGCATTTCCTCTTCGTTTACTGCAAACGGCTTTTCGAGAAGTATGTCGTAACCTGCCTTGAGCAGTGGGATAGATGTAGAAACGTGAATGTCATCCATTGTTCCGTTGATTGCCGCATCCGCAAATTTCGGGACGGCGACAAGGTCGTTTACATCGGCAAAGCGGTGCTCATTTGAAATATTGAAATATTCGCCTATCTGATTACGCCTGAATTCATTAGGATCGGCAACGCCGACAATTTCAAGCATATCGGGATCTGTTTTTGCAAGCTCGGCGTAGATCATTGATCGGTGACCTCCGCCGACAATTACAGCTTTTAACGGTTTACTCATTTTTTATGCCTCGAATCTTTTTGTAAAATACTATTTCATTTATGCCCGCTCCGATTAAAAGCACAGCGGCGATAATCGGAATCAGCGGCAGAAGAATAATCAGCGTAATAATCATTGTAATAAGTATTGCCGGACCTTTCCTGCTTTCACTGACCGTTTCGGAATATTTGTTATTGCAGATTGAGTTAACCGATTTCTTGTCCGCCGAATACGGAATATCGGCGTCACGGTCGTTAATTCCGCTGTTGTAAAGAAGAGGAAGAACGAGATTCTTGAGCCTGAACCTGATGTGCAAAAGTGAAAGCAGGCTGTCAACAATGCTTACAAACCCCATCGTTACCTTGTACTCGGCGGTGTCGGGTGTGTAGGGGGCATTCCCCGAGTAAAGGTGAAGAACAAGACTGCGGATAAAATCAAAGAGCTTTTTGTCATTCACTGCCGAAAGATCGGCGTTGTGCGTTTCTTCCTTTACCCATTTTGCAAATGTCCCGAGCCTCAGCTTCCCGATCAGCCGCGCAAAAGGCTTTACAAGCCAGCCGATGCGGTATGATACGTTCGGATGAATACTCATTGAATCAACGCAGGCTGCAAATGTGTCAATGTCGGTTGCCGCTGCCTCGAGCGTATTGTCGATCATACCCATAAATTTTTTTTCAAGATAGTCGGGAAGATTGTCGATACCCTTGACAGGCTCATCGGTGGTGACGCTCAAAATATGGACATTGTCGCCGCAGATACGGACGGTTCGGTAATATCCCGGATATCCCGCAAGGGCAGAGGTTGATACATCGTAAAGAATGTTGCCGTTTTTGCAGAAATCGAACGAAATGTCGTGAACGTGGGTACGACCTGTGAAAACGAGACTGATTCCGAGATCGGCAAGGAACTCGAAAATTTCTTCGTGCTCTCCCATCATATCGTTTTTGCCGATCAGCGAATAAACGGGGGAGGGCGAGAGAATCGGATGATGCGTGAATGCGATCACACGTTTATTGCAGAGTTTTGCGGCGTCTGCAATTTTTTTGATCCATTCCTTGTGTTCGGCGGAGTAACCGCTCTTTCCCTTACCGTTTTTATCGGAATTGAGAGCAAGGAGAATATAGTTTTCGTCAAGCTCGGCGGCATATGACATTTCAAACTGCGAAAAGGACTGATCAGGACCGAAGCCGTGATACATTTTCAGAAGCTCATCACGCTTTGCCGACGGAATTTCCGTTTTCACATCTCCCGTGTAACAGCCTGTAAGTCCGTTATCCTGATAGTCGTGGGTTGAGGTGATGGCAAAGACACGCTTTCCGCATTTCTGCAAGGCATATAAAAGCTCTGTAAACTCAATGTGACTGTCATAGTCGCCGTCGCAGGTTGCATCGCCGCAGAATATAATATTTTCACAGTCGCTTTTTGCAATCTGAGCGAAAGCGGCAGATATGATAGCCGGGCTGTCCTTGACGGCTTTCTGGTTGGTCAAATCGTACTTTTTGTATGACGGGGTGTCAATTCCGAGCTTTGAGGAATAATAGTGGGAATCCGTAATAACAGTCAAGTCGAGGGGGTATTCAAATGCGGAATTATCAGTCATCGGTTTCAACAACTCCTCTGCGCTTGATAAGCTCAAGTGAAATTTGCTCTTTCTTCTTTACATTCAGATCATAGAAGAGCATCGGAATGATGCCGAGGGAGGTTGTAATGAACGGGATGATGGTGAACATTGCGAACAGACCGAACTTTGTGGAGTCGGACTGTGCCGTGCCTCTGACATAGAGCGTGAGGTCGTAGCCTATAAGCTGCTTTATCCATGTGGAAATATAGTTGCTGACGATGCCCGAAAGCTTCTGGGCAAGACCCTGAGCGACGCTCGTCATACCCTCCGTACGGTAACCGTTCTTCCACTCGCAGTAGTCCATAGCCTCGTTGTACATCTCGGTCGGGATGACCTTACGCACGCCGTAGAAAATCATGAACAGCGTCTCCCACAAGGTGAGGGCGATCGCCATGGGAACGACCTTCTTATAAAGTCCGTGCTTCTTGCCGCCGATGCAGCCGACGAGGAACACGGGCACG
>USJJ01000176.1 GCA_900554995.1 uncultured Ruminococcus sp.
AAAGTCCGCCGACCTTAAGATCTACGCCGCCCGATGTAACAATTATTTTTGCTCCGAAATAGAACACTATGAGCATAATAACATATATTGCGGCGCTGACAAGCGGATTGGTGAGAGCCATCAGCTTTTCTGCCTTGGTGAAATCGTTGCAAACATTATCGGAGGCTTCGGAGAATTTCTCGTTTTCATAGTCCTCACGGACAAATGATTTTACCGCCCTGATGCCCGCAACATTTTCCTGAACGGAATTGTTCAGCGCATCATATCTTTTGAAAATACGCTTGAACAGGGGCATTACCATCTTTATCATCAGAACAAGTCCGACTGCAAGAAACGGAATAAGCGCAACAAATGCCGTTGTCAGCTTCGGGCTGAGCTTGATAGTCATAACGATTGAGAAAACAAGCATCAACGGACTTCTTATTGCCGTTCTTATTATCATCATATATGAGTTCTGAACGTTCGTTACGTCGGTCGTGAGCCTCGTTACAAGGCTCGATGCCGAAAATTTGTCGATGTTTGAGAATGAATAGTTCTGAACCGCATAGAACAGATCGTGTCGGAGATTTTTTGCAAATCCGCACGAGGCTACGGCACAGAAATATCCGGCAAGCGCACCGCAGGCGAGCGAGCAAACCGCAAGAATCACAAGCTTGATTCCGTAGCTTGTTATGAAATCCATACCTTGCCCGTCCTTGATGCCGTCGATGAGCTGGGCGGTTATAAAAGGTATAAAGCACTCAATGACGACCTCGCCGGTAATAAACAGCGGGCTGAGCAGAGACGGCAGCTTGTATTCACGGATACATTGCATAAGTCTTTTTATCATATGCATTTCAGCATTCCTCCTTTTCCTTTAAATAATAGCTTTTTAGATTTTGTTTCATCCTTTTGAGATAACTGTACAGCGCTTTCTTTTCATCGAGGCTGAATCCCTCAGTCAGAACGCTTTCAACCAAAGTCATATCCTCCGCCATAAGGTGCGATATAGACTTCGACTTATCCGTCATAACAATTTTCTTAAGACGTGCGTCGTAGCTTACCGACTGCCTTTCCACAAGACCCTTTTGTTCCATAAGATTTATAACCTTTGAAGCGGTTGAGCGTGTTATTCCGAAAGCCTTTTCAATATCTTTTTGAAAAACGTCGTGGTCGCTGTTTTCGGCAAGGTAGCCGATTATACAGCCGTTTGTGCCGGTCATTGACTCAATCTGCTTTTTATTCGGCAGATTTTCAATGAACCTGTAAATCAGATGTGAAAGCGACCGAAGTTCGTTATGAACCGTTTCTTTCATATGTTCACTCCCTCATATGTTTGTACGACATTCAACATTATAGTTTACCATTCAACAATTGTCAATATATCCGACTGTTAACAATTTATGAATTTTTTATTTATTTCAAAAGAAAAAATCACCCGAAAAGGTAGGGGGGAATAAACCTTTTCGGGTGATCTGAACTTTGTGCCTTAATGCCGTCACGCAAAATCCGAGCGTCTCGGATCCGATTTGAAATCGGGGTGCAATCCGCATGGCGGTACTGCGGCATGCGAGAATTTTTAATATCAACGGCTCGCAAAAGCCGAGTCTCTCAGAACTTTCTTGAGATAGCGCCTGCTGTCAGAAGATTCAAGAGAGCACGGAATGAAAACTTTTTTTCATTTGCGATCTCGTTTAATATTTTTTCCTCTGCTACGTAATACATATTGTTTGTCATAAGTCATTCATTCCTTTCTTTTTCTTTTGTGACTACATTATAGCACGCTTGTTTTTATTTGTCAAGCGTTTTGCACAAATAATTTGTGCTCAATTTGTGCACTTTTACCCATATAAATTTGTGCTATGTGCATAATCACCTAATTGCAATATATTCAAGGGTGTCGAAAGGTGTGATTTTCGCCATTTTTCACAAGTCGATTGAATGATATCGAACATTGAGAACATTAAAGCATAAAAAGCGCCTGATTCAACTTTTATTATAATATGTATATTGACAATTTTTTGTCATTGTGCTAAAATTTATGCCGAGTTTTTAGGAGGTATTGCATAATTATGTGGTGGAAAATTATCTTGATCCTTTTGGCTTTGTTTATTATCGTAACTCTCATAAGGGCGATTTTCTACAAGCCGAAGAAAATTGAAGGCGTAAAAATTGAAGATGCGAATATCGACGAAAATAAGGTTGCCGAGCATCTTTCAAAAGCGATTCAATGCAAAACTATTTCTCGAAGTGATCCCGATGAGATAGAATGGTCGGAATTTGATAAATTCCATAATTTCCTCGATGAGGCGTATCCGCTCATAAGGCAGAACACAACCAAGGAAAAGGTCTCAAAGGCAAGTCTTATCTACCGTTGGAAGGGTAAGAATCCCGAGCTTGAGCCTATGGCTCTGCTTTCTCACCAGGACGTTGTCCCCGTTGCCGAGGGTACGGAGGATGACTGGACTTACGATGCGTTCAGCGGATACAACGACGGTGAGATTATCTGGGGCCGTGGAGCTCTTGACATGAAGAATCACCTTATCTGCGTTATGGAGGCTGTCGAGTCCCTTATGGAAGAGGGCTTTCAGCCGGAGAGAGATGTTTATCTCTGCTTTGGACACAATGAGGAAATTGTTTGTTCCAATGAATCGGGCGCAGACGAAATTGTTAAGGTTCTTCAGTCAAGAGGCATACATCTTGACAGCGTCCTTGATGAGGGAAGCGCACTTCTCCGTCTTGATGTAAAGGGACTTATTCATACTTATATTGCCGCCGTCGGCGTTGCCGAAAAAGGCTATGCGGATATGAAGCTCACCGTTCATGATAAGGGCGGTCACACTTCCGCTGCTCCGAAGCACAGCGGTATGGCGAAGCTTGCCAATACAATTAAGGACGTTGAAAGGCATCAGTTTAAGTCGCATATGCTTCCGTTCCTCACCGAGCTTTTTGATACGGTCGGCAGAAAAGCAACATATCTCGGCAGGGTCGTAATGTGCAATATGCCGCTCCTCAAGCCGATTATCAAGCTCGTTCTTAAAACAATTCCCGAGTCGGCAAGCATGGTAAGAACGATTCAGAGTATTTCAATGTGCGAGGGAAGCCCCGAGCCGAACATTCTCCCGCAAAGACCGAATATCACAGTCAATTTCAGACCTCTTCCCGGCGACACGGTTGACGATGTCGAAAAACATATCCGTAAGGCGGTTCGCTATAAGGACCTTGAAGTTGAACGTCTTTACAGCAAGGAAGCAACAGCATTTTCTCCAACCGATTCAAGGGCGTTCAATGCAATCAAAAAGGTTGAAGAGGGACTTCATCCGGGCGATGTTGCCGTTGCACCTTACCTCGTAATGGGCGGAACGGATTCATACCGCTACGGCAAAATCTGTGACAACATTCTCCGTTACGCTCCGTTCAACGTCTCGGTTGCCCTTTTCCTCACAACTCACGCAACAGATGAGCGCTGCCCGATCTCGGCACTCAAGGAAAGTGTGATTTTCTTCAGAGAGTATATAAAAGAAGTATCAAAGAAAGACTAAAAAGCAGTTCCTTTCGGCGCAGAAAACGTTTTTTTGCCCACTCGCAGTGCAAAAGCACAGCTTCGGGACGAAGAAAACGCTTTCTGCATCCGAAATTAACCGCTTTTATTTTTTGTGGCAGTTCCTTTGGCAAAGAAAATGTTTTTCGCCCACTCGCAGTGCAAAAGCACAGCTTCGGGACGAAGAAAACGCTTTCTGCATC
>USJJ01000177.1 GCA_900554995.1 uncultured Ruminococcus sp.
TTTGGGAGAAGTCGGAAATTGCTCTTGACTCTGCCCTTATGCTCTATCTTCTGCACGAAGCACCGCCGGAGGAGCAGACCTTTGAAATGCTGATGTTCTTAATCGAGAATGCAGCGACGGTTGAGGATGATGAGGACGGGTATCAATCACCTGTTGACATTCTCTTTAACGGGCTTGAGGAGGAAAAGCCGGAGCATATTGCCGTAAAGCAGTATAAAATATTCAAGCAAGCCAGCGGCAAAACAGCTAAAAGCATACTCATTTCTGCAGCGGTACGCCTTGCGGCATTCAATCTGCCGGAGATAGCTAAAATGACTTCATACGACAACCTTGATATAGGCAGTCTTGGAGAGAGAAAAAGAGCTATTTTTTGTGTAATTCCCGATAATGACAATTCCTTTAATTACATTGTCGGTATGCTTTACACACAGGCGTTTCAGGCATTGTATTTCAATGCTGACAGCAATCACGGCGGAGAGCTTCCCGTTCCGGTGCATATCGTGATGGACGAGTTTGCCAATGTCGCACTTCCGGATAACTTTGAGCGAATACTTGCAACAATGCGTTCACGGCGTATATCGGTAAGCATCATTATTCAAAATATGGCACAGCTGAAAGCACTTTTTAAGGATTCGTGGGAAAACATCACGGGCAACTGCGACACACTTCTCTATCTCGGCGGCAACGAGCAGAGTACGCACGAATATATTTCAAAAATGCTCGGCAAGGAAACCATTGACACACGAACAAGAGGTATCACAAAAGGACAGCACGGCTCAAGCAACACGAACTACCAAAATGCAGGGCGTGAGCTTTTAACCCTTGACGAGGTTCGTCTGCTTGATAATTCCAACGCACTAATCTTTATTCGAGGGGAAAGACCGTTAATTGATAAGAAATTCGATATTCTGTCACACCCGAATATTGCAAAGACAGCGGACGGAAAAGCCATACCGTACAAGCACAGCAAATCGGGAAAATATCTGCACAGCGATTTATCCTTTACCATAAAAGAGGATTTATCAAATATCAAGCTATTGGAGGTTGACGGGGACAATGTAAAATCTATAGACTTTGTAAAACCACAGGAACAAAAACAAAAAGAAAATTCGGAGGTATCAGACAATGAAAAATCAGAACACACAGAAAACAATGACGAAAATCAGAAAGACACAGAGCATATTGAGGAAAGCTAAGCTTACTCTTACGGCACTTGCGGTTATGATGACCGCTCTTTCAGGTACGGTATTTGCCGCAGATCCGCTTGCAACCATAAACAGCCTGTCGGACTTTATCTTTTCGGCAATTAAGGCAATCGGCTTCATTCTGCTCGGTTTTGGTGTTGTGCAGATAGGTTTATCCCTAAAATCGCACGACGCATCGCAGAGAGCAAACGGCTTTCTGACATTTTTTGGCGGTGTCATCATTGCATTTGCGAAAGACATACTGGATATGATAATGTAATGTAAAAAAGAATATTAAATTGCCGTATTTTTTCCTCTTTTGCATTGACAATGCACATATTTTGTGGTACAATGAATATACTAAACATGAGGAGGTAATCTTATGGAAACAGTTAATATGAGTATTCGTATGGATACTGAGTTAAAAAAACAAGCCGATGCAATGCTTGCCGATATGGGACTTAATATGACAACTGCTATGAATATGTTTTTAAGACAAGTTGTCAGACAGGGGAAAATTCCGTTTGAGATAGCAACTGACATTCCAAATGCTGAAACCTTGGCAGCAATGAAGGAAGTTGACGATATGATAAACGGGAAAATCCCGGCAAAGAAATATACAAGTACAGATGAACTCTTTAAGGATTTGGAATCATGAAATACACGATAGAGATGTCCACCAAATTCAAAAAAGACTATAAACTTGCAAAAAATCGTGGGTATGACATGGCCTTACTGAAAGAGGTCATTGACCTTTTGGCAGACGGAAAAACACTGCCCGAAAAATACTGTGATCACTCTTTGAGCGGAAATTACTCAGGATGCCGTGAGTGTCATATTCTCCCCGATTGGCTGCTTGTTTACAGAATTGAAAAAGAGCTTTTAATTTTGGCTTTAACCCGAACGGGAACACACAGCGATTTATTCTGATGTATCTTACAGTATCGGTTTTGTAAAACAAAATAACACAAAAAAGACAGTCATAGCTGCTGATAAAGCGGTTATGGCTGTTTTTGCGTTTCAAGCAAGAATTGGAGGTGATTACATTTGAGCGATAATTGGATTGTGGCTAACCTTGAAAATGCGTTTTCCACTTGGAATGACAAAATGACGGAGATATGGCAGCTTTTGACGACTTCACCGCAGAATTTCAAGGGCGGAGCAATTTGGAATGTAATATCCGGCATAAACGGAGGACTGCAAGCTATCGGACTTGGTTTGTTAGTCCTCTTTTTTGCTATGAGTATATTTAAAAGCACGGCATCATTTAGGGACTTTCAGCGTCCCGAATATGCTTTAAAGCACTTTATCCGCTTTTGTGCCGCAAAGGTGGCTATAACCTATGCAATGGATTTAATGACGGCTATATATACAATATGCGGCGGAATTGTGGAACAAATTGCAGGCTCCCTCGGCGGTATCGGAGGAGCTTCAGTTACACTTCCGGCAGCGATTGAACAGGCAGTCGAGGACACAGGCTTTTGGGCAAGTATCCCATTGTGGCTTGTAACAATACTCGGAAGCCTTTTCATAACCGTACTTTCCTTTATTATGATTATGACCGTGTACGGCAGATTTTTCAAACTCTACCTTTATACCGCTATCGCCCCTGTTCCTCTTTCTGCCTTTGCAGGAGAGCCGAGCCAGAGCGTCGGCAAGAGCTTTATCAAGTCTTATGCTGCCGTGTGTTTGGAGGGTGCAATCATAGTGCTTGCCTGCATCATCTTTTCGCTCTTTGCAGCGACACCGCCTGCGGTCAATCCCGATGCGGCGGCGGTCACAATGGTATGGAGCTATGTCGGGGAGCTTGTATTCAATATGCTCGTCTTGGTCGGTGCGGTCAAAATGGCAGACCGTGTTGTCCGTGAAATGATGGGCTTGTAAGGGAGGTGCTATTTTGGAAGTCAAGATAAATAAGGAAATCCGTAACTACACGGAAAGTATGTTTTTCGGACTGTCACTCAGACAGTTCATTTTTTCTGTCCTTGCCTGCGGCGTGGCGGTTGGCTTATTCTTTCTGCTTCGCCCGCACTTTGGAACGGAAACGCTCAGTTGGGTGTGCATCTTAGGTGCGTTCCCCTTTGCGGCTATGGGCTTTATCAAGTACAACGGTATGACCGCCGAGCAGTTTGTCTGGGCGTGGATAAAGTCAGAGTTTCTGATGCCGAAAAAGATTGTATTTTTGCCCGACAATCTCTATTACAAAGCGTTGAAGCCGACCATTGAAGCCCACGAAAAGGGCTTGCCTGCCGTGCCAAAGAAGCAAAGGGCAAAAGCACAGAAGAAACCAAAGAAAGCAAAAAAGCGTAAGGAGGTAGACGATGTTAAAAACGCTTAGAAATCTGTTCAAGCAGGACAAGGAAAAATTTGTTGTGCCGAAATCGGTGCAGAGCGTTATCCCGATAAAGACTATCTGGGCAGACGGTATTTTCCTTGTCGGCAGCAACAAGTACGCAAAGACCTTTAAGTTTGAGGATATAAACTATGCCGTGGCAAGCCGTGAGGATAAGGAAGCAATGTTCC
>USJJ01000178.1 GCA_900554995.1 uncultured Ruminococcus sp.
GGTGCCAGAAGTTCTCTGTCTTCTTTTGCCTGAAAATAATCTATCCGCTCATGCCACATTTCAAAATAATCCATGCAATCCTGTTTTTTATAAGTAACTCCCATAATGGAATCTGCACGTTGTAGATAGTAGTATATATTCTCTGGAATACACACCACACATTCCTGATTCTCAAAAACGGATACAAACACATACTCATCTTCATAATGTCTTCCACATGGGAAACGCAGTTCTTTAAAAATTTTAGCATCATACAAAGCCCCCCATGCTGTAACAAATACCCATTCACCCTGAAGCTCTTTTTTGAGCTCGTCCGCCTCCTCCTCGTGAACAGGAAGAAGAGAAACCGTTTTTATATATATCAGTCTTGCCGCCATTTCGAGAAACTCACTGGCAACCTCCATATCCTCCTCTTTCATCTGCCGAACATAGTCAAGATACTGCTCGACAAGCAAAAGAATCGGGATATCATTGATATCAATTTTATGTTTACTTATCAGATGCAAAAGAAGATCAAGCGGACCCTCAAAGACATCCAATTTGTATGATATGGCGTCCATACATTCACCTTTTAAAAAATTAAATAGAATAATCGGTTGAAACCGCTGTAAATCAGATTTGAAAGATACGAAAGCGGAGTTGTCAGTGCTCCCGAAAGAAGAAGTACAAGAATAATAATATTGATGTATCTTTCGTATTTCATTACGCCGAAGTAAAACTTTGCGGGAAGAAATGCAAAAAGTATTCTTGAACCGTCAAGCGGTGGAATAGGGATCAAGTTGAACACCGCAAGGTTGATATTTATTATTGCCGAATACTGGAAGAAAATATTAAGTGCCAGAACTGTTGTCGTGAGCTCTCCGCCTCGCTTTGAAGCGATCAGGATAACTGCATATCTCAGAAAAACAGAAATAAAAGCAACAATAATATTTGAAAGCGGACCTGCAAGGGCAATGAGCGCCATAGCCAGCTTCTTGTTCTTCAGCTTTGTATTGCGGACATTAACCGGAGTCGGTTTACCGTAACCGAAACCGACAAGAAAAATCATTACGGCACCCAAAATATCAATATGTGCCAGCGGATTGAGCGTGAGTCTGCTGCTGAGCCGTGCCGTCTGGTCGCCGAGCTTTGTTGCAACAAGAGCGTGAGCATACTCGTGAATCGGTATGATACAAAAAACAACAAATGCGCTTACGCAAATCTCCATAAATATCGACAGCATATCGCCGCCTTTTAGTAAACTTAATAGCATAGTGAATCTCCGAAATTAGATTATTGCGCCGACAATTCTCGGCAAACCGCTGAGATCGTTAAACGTCTCTGTCGAATCGGCATTTTCTTTAAAAAGTTCAGATATATATTCTGTCTGATCCTCTCCGCATTCAACAGCTATCAAGCCGCCTTTGGAAAGTTTCTTCATCCAGTGGGAAGCAAGCACACGGTAAAAGTCATATCCGTCTCTGCCGCCGTCAAGCGCCGTAACGGGTTCTTTCTTTACCTCTTCCTGTAATCCCGATAAATCCGAAGTGCGGATATACGGAGGATTGGAAAGTATCAAATCGGGCTCAATATCGGAAAGAACCGTAGCATCAAAAATATCTCCGTTTACTGCGTTGACATTTTTAACTCCGATTTTCTCAATATTTGAAAGCAAAAATTTGAACGCATTGGGGAACTTTTCAACAGCAAAAACCTTAGCATCGGGACGTTCGGCAGCTATGCTTACAGCTATGCATCCCGAACCGGAACATAAATCAATTACCGTAGGCTCCGACTGATCTTTCAAAAAATCAAGAGCATATTCAACAAGCTGTTCCGTCTCGGGCCTCGGGATCAGAACGCCCTCGCCGACATCAAAGGTTCTGCCCATAAAGTCCCATTCCCTGATGATATACTGAAGCGGTTCACCGTTTATACGACGATCAATAAAACGGAAAAATTCCGTTTCTTCGTCATCTGTAATCGAGTCCGCATATTTCAAGCGAAGTGTAGAAATATTACAGCCCGTAACAAATGCCGCCAGACACTGTGAATCAAAATCCGCGTCATCTTTTTTTGCGGCTTTCAGCTTTTGAGAACCGAGTTTAATTATCTCACTGACCGTCATCGCTATCCTCTTTTATTTCCTCGCTTTCATCGGGAACGGGATCGTTGATATTTTCCTTTTCCAATCCGAGAGCAACCTTAAGCGAAGCGATTCCGACCTCAATAATATCGTCGGTAGGCTCCTTTGTTGTAATTCTCTGAAGCCAAAGTCCGGGAGCGGAAACAATTCGGGTAAACAAATTATCCTTCTTTCCGGCAAGACGGATCGTCTCGTATCCGACGCTCATAATAAGCGGCAAAATAAGAATTTTGATTATCATCCAAACCGCCTTGTAATCACGAACACCGGGAAATATCATAACAACAATCGTTGATATAATTATGCTGATAATCAGTGTGAGAAAAATGAAGCTTGTTCCGCATCTCGGATGAAAACGGCGCTGTTTTCTTACGTTTTCGACGGTTAAATCAAGTCCGTGCTCATAACAAAAAATCGACTTGTGTTCTGCACCGTGATACATAAACAGCCGTTTGATATCGCTCATCAGCGAAACCGCCCACATATATGTGACGAAGATAATTATACGCATTACACCCTCGATTGCAGGCTTCCAGACGTTGCTGTCCGCCTTACCGAGAATCAGGTCGGCAACCTGGCTCGGCAGCCACATAAAGAGGAAAAACGCAAGTGCAAAGCCGATTACACCGGAAATAATTCCGATAACCGTCATCATTTTCGGTCCGAAGTGATCGGAGAGCCAGCGATCGAGCTTTGACATTTCCTCCGTTCCGTCATCCTCGAGAGCAGTCGTTTTCTCGGCGGATTCCATAAGGCATTTATATCCGAAAATCATCTGTTCAACGAAGCTGATCGGACCTCTGATAAACGGAAGTCTTGCAAATTTATATTTATCTTTCAGAAAATGAGCTTCTTTAAGCTGTGTTTCGATTCTGCCGTCGGGCAGTCTGAGAGCCATTGCAACTCCTTTGGGGCCGTTCATCATAACGCCCTCCATCAGAGCCTGACCGCCGACGCTGACCTTATTATTTTCAGGCATCTTCATTTTCCTCCATAGCTTTCTTTTCGTTTTCGGCTGCGATAGCCGCATCAATGTCCCATACGTCCTCAAGCTCCACGTGGTCGATTGCAAACGTTATGGTAACTGTCGTTCCCTGACCGAGAACGCTGTCTATATCAAATGTTCCGTGGTGAAGTCTTACAATTTCATCAACAACGGCAAGTCCGATTCCCGAACCATGAACCGTCATATTGGTCTTGTAGAATTTCTCCTTGACGTGAGGAAGATCCTCGGCAGAAATTCCGCAACCTGTGTCGGTTATTACAATCTTGATAATATCGGGTTCATCTTTGCTGTAGATTACCTGAGCGGCAACAACACCGCCCTTTGGTGTGTATTTCAACGCATTGTCAAGCACATTGAGAAAAACCTGCTTGAGCCTGTTTTTATCGCCGTAAACGGCAGGATAAACAGCCTCGGGTTCATCATAGAGAAGATGCTTGCCCTCTGTAACGGCTCTTTCCTTTAAGAAGTAAACCGAATCGTCAAATTCGGCAAGAATGTCAAGCTTTTCCTTGATGAGCTTCATTCTTCCGCTCTGAATACGGCTGAAGTCAAGAAGCTCTTCTACAATGCT
>USJJ01000179.1 GCA_900554995.1 uncultured Ruminococcus sp.
TTTCTCCGTGGCATTTTGCAGCCTTGCTTTCGGTGCAACAACAGGTTTTACAATAAATTTGACGCCGAGCAGAAAAGTCATAAATACAGAGAAATTGCCCATCGTCGTTTTTGGAACAATGTTTGCCACATAGCTTCCGACAAGTGTAAAACATAGCACCGACGCCATCATTATCAGACCGTTTTTTATATCAAGATTCTTATTTTTTCCATAGGTATAAGCCGAAACCGCACTCGCCAGCACATCGCTCGCCAATGCAATTCCGACGGCAAGATATGAGTCCATATCAAGAAAGGTAATCAGCATGGGACTGATTACAGCGGCAGCACTCATTCCCGCAAAGCCCGTGCCGAGGCCGGCACCGATTCCCGCAATGATACAAATTATAATTTTAAAAGCCATTATTTTTCCTCCGAGCCGAACAGTTTGACATTCTCAAGTATTTTTTCATTAACTCTTTCAAATATTTCCTCATCCTCCGGCGTTATACCTCTCTTTAACGTGGAAATAAATCCGTCCTGCATCTTTCTTCCGTCCGAAATAATTCCCTTCGCCTTTTCTGTCGGAACAAGCCGATGGATTCGCCTGTCGTCGGGATCATTCGTACGTTCCATAAAACCTTTTTGAATAAGCGTATCTACTGCCACAGAGGCTATTCCGCTCTTGATTCCTCTGACAGCGCAGATGTCCCTCGCCGTGTTGTTCTCCGGATTGTTTGCGCAAAACATCAGCACATCAAAACAGGACTGATTGATCCCGTATTTTTTACATATCGGCTGTGCCAAATCGCCGTATATGTTGCCGAGCTTTTTCCCGACTGCGATCATTTTAATTGCTGTCATAGCGTCCTCCGATTAGTCTAAAATTAGATTATCTATTATTATACTATCTTTTTTTAAAATGTCAATAGGCAGAAAAAAACACCGTGTGTATCAAAAAGATACGCACAGCGTTTTCTATTCTTTTATTGTTTATCCGAAACAGCGTAATATTGTGGAATTACCGTTTCATTTAAACTCTGCATCAAGCTCTTAGTCCTGAACGGGAGCTCCGACCGGGCAAACATCGGCACAAGCACCGCACTCTGCGCAAGCGTCAGCGTCGATCTCATACTTGCCGTCTCCCTCGGAGATAGCGCCTACCGGGCACTCACCTGCACAAGCGCCGCAGGCGATGCAGTCGTCTGTAATCTTATAAGCCATTATTGTTACCTCCTTGCTTGTTGATTTGACTTTATTGTAACATATTCTTTCAAAAAAGCAATAGTTTTTACAAATTATTTTTCTTGCATTTCAAATAAATTTTCCAAGTCAACCGCCGATTTAATGTGGGTGCAAATGTGATCGGGAGATTTCTTTTACTATATAATGTCAGACAACGGTTATGCCGGTATAATAATGCTTCAAAATCTCCTGCCAGTCGGATCCCTGGCGTGCCATATAATCGGCTCCGTACTGGCTCATTCCAACCATATGCCCGTTTCCGGCTGTTTTTACGGTAAATTTTTCGTTTGAATACGTGATCGAAAAATTACGGCTTCTGAGCGACAGCGCCTTCTTGATATCGTTTCCGCCGACCTTTGTGTCTCCGATTTCAACGGATCGCACAAATCCCGAATCCGTTTTGTCAATTTTGCCGAGCCAGTCCCCCGCATCGTCGGAAAGCTCTATCCCGTCAATCACATTAATTGCAGAACCGAATTTATCCTTATCCATCACGGTCGTTTTTTCAAGATTCGGCGACAGCTTATCCCCGTCGCTCGTGACGGATTGAAGATACGGTATTTCCTCTCCCCACACGGTTTTTGCGCTCTCTGTCTTTCCGCTGCACAGATCGTGATAAGCCGCAAGGATAGGTTCGCCGTTGTATGTCATCTTCTTTCCCAGCACCTCACCGACAAGTTTTTCCGCCTTTTTTTCGTACTCGTCGAATTTATTGCCCCATTTTTTTCTGCGTGCATCCTCATTGAGATATCCCTGATGCGTTTTTGAATCGTCGGATATATCCGCTCCGTTCAGTTCGTCCTTATCCGCTTTTTCTCTGCAATAAAGCGCATATGTGTAGCAGACAACCGCCTGCGCTTTCAGCGCCTCATCGTGACTGTCCATACTCATTTCAGTAGCCAAAGCCCCTACCGTATACTCCTTTATATCGGTTTTTTCAACCTTTCCGCTCTCGCTTTTCATTACGCTGATCACTCCGCCGTCATCGGATACGGTATTATCGCTTTCTGCGGCAACACTTTTTTGCGGCTTATCCATTGCGGTAAGCGGCAGAAGAATCATTGCCGCCATAAGCACAGAGCAAAGCACAAGATACTTTTTCATCTTCATTCCTCCTGAGAAATACTATGCGGACAAGTCGACACATATGAAAAGAAGCACCGAAAAATCAGTGCTTCTTGAATAATTTTCTGAACTTTTTTTGCCATCTGCGGTAGTATGCAAGCTCTAACTTTTCAATCGCTACGTCATACATAATGAATGCCGCCAGTCCGAGGACTATAAGCAACGGAATCATAAATCCCTGTGTGACCTCAAGCAACTCCGTCGATATACCAAACACGTGCATAATAATATAATATGTTGCGATTATTACACCTGTAAAGAATAAAGCCTTTACAATATATCCGATCACCTTCGGCAGCTTATCGAGCAAGACTTTAATAAGCGGATAGTAGCCGATCAGAGCTATGTAAATTGCAACCGCTTCTTTCTCGGGCACAACAAGCGCACTCACAACAGATGTACCGACATAGACGCCGAGCGCCCATTTCCAGTCACATTCTACCCTAATAAAAAGGACAAGCAGCGCCGCCATCGCCGGTATCGCATAGGTCAGAAACGGTATTACAGAGGAAAGCATCATCAGCGCCGCCGAAAGTCCGATACACATTCCGCCGAGCGCAGTTTTAACAGTATATTTCATATTATCACCGTCAACAGCATCTTATTAAGTCGCCGCCCATACACTCGCAGCAACAGTCGGCACACATAAGTGAGGAGCATATATTGCACGGACTGCAGCAGCCGTCACCGTCGACGTCCTGCCTGTTCTTTCTGAAGTCTCCCTTAGATTCACGCTTAAGCTGATTATATGCTGCCTCATATTCGGCATTTCCCGGTTCAAGCTCGTTCGCTTTTTTAAAACTCTCAAGTGCGCTTTCAAGCCAGCCCTTGCGGTGCTGAATCGTACCCTTGAGGTAATACCACTCGGCGTTTCTGCGCTGATAAGGAATACCGTCGAGCAGCATTTCGGCGTCGTCGATTCTTCCGCTGTTCAGCTTTGCTCTTATATCTCCGAACTCCGAGGTCTGACTCGCAGTTGAGCCATATGAATTTTCCGAATAGGAGCCGTCGGTGCGGTTGACTCCGAGATTGTTGATTATAAAATCGTAAGCGTCGTTCAGCTCGTCCATCTTCGCCTGATTATCGCTGTATAGGCGCGCTTTGTCACGGTATGCTTTTTTGATTCCATCCATACTTGCCGACGACGTTACACCGAGCACTTCATACGGATTTTTCACAACGACCGACCTCCTTATAGATTACTTTTTTGGCAGAACACTCGGTTCCGTAAATCAGAACGTTATTTATTATATCATAAAATCTGTGAATTTTCAGTCTTTTTAAATTATTTATTGCT
>USJJ01000180.1 GCA_900554995.1 uncultured Ruminococcus sp.
GCGAATTGAATCCGGCATAGAGCTCACTCGCACCGATCAGCACAACGTCAAGGCTGTTCTCGGGCTCCTTAAAATATCCTTTTATGTGTACTCCGTCCCTGTCGTTGTTGGTTGAGAAGTAAAAATTCACCCCATACATCACGACAGAGAGTACCAGTAAAAAGCTGATAAATCTAACTGTTTTTTTCATTTTCTGTTCCTCAAAACTGCATATATATGAAATCGGCAGGGGTTGTTCCCGGTCCGTAGTAGCCGAAAACAGCCACCGAAACAATCATCAGAATATAGACAACCCATTGAAGCGCCGTGTTTTTCTTTGCAAGAAGAGTCCTGACATTTTCCTTTTTCCTCTCCTGAACAAGCGAAACGGCAAATATTATCAGGCAGCCCGCCAAAATCACAATATAATCATAGCGTGTTATTCCGCTGTCTTTAACGCAGGCAAAGTTTGCCATGTCGCCTATGCGGAAATCCGTTACGGATCTGTAAATCATCTTCAGAGCCTGTCGGCAGCCCATGGCAATGTCAAAATAGTAGCCGATGAGCACAACGATAAACGTCCTCACCATACAGAAAACGGAATAAAAAAAGTTTTCACGTTTGATGTGCAGCTTTTCGATGAGCTTGTCCGTAAGCGGCTTGAGCATACTCGAAATCATTATTACAGCACCGTTCCACAAGCCGAAAGCGACATATTTCAGCTCCGCACCGTGCCAGATTCCGATAACGACAAAGGTTATAAGCGACGCCAAAGCGGTCGGGAAAACCTTGCCGAGATATTTCAATCCGTGCTTTTTCATATTCTTTGCCATTTTCAGAAACGGCTTTGAAATCGAGATCGGATAGAAAAGATAGTTTCTCAGCCAGTCGCCGAGGCTGACGTGCCACCTGTGCCAATACTCCGTGAGAGTTTTTGAAAAATACGGACGTTTGAAGTTTTCCGCCATTCTTATTCCCATTATTTCGGCGATTCCGCGGCAGATGTCGATTCCTCCCGAGAAGTCGGCATAGAGCTGCGCGGCGTAGAGAATAACCGCCAGCAAAATGTATGTGCCGGAATATGAGTTGCTCTGTTCCGCAACGAGCCTGATTACCTTTACGGCTCTGTCGGCGATCAGGAGCTTTTTGAACATACCCCAGATGATCAGCAAAGCGCCGCTTTTAAAATTCTCATAGCTGAATTTTTTCGGCTCATAGAGCTGATTGGCAAGGTCGGAATAGATTCCGATCGGTCCCTGAATGATCTGCGGAAAGAACGAGACAAAAAGCGCCAGCTTTCCGAAATTCTTTTCCGCCCTGACCTTTCCGCGGTACACGTCGATTATGTAGCCCATACTCTGGAAGGTGTAAAAAGAAATGCCGAGCGGAATTATTATGCTGAACCTCGGCTCGGTATAATGCAAGCCGACCGCTCCGAGCACGGAATGAACCGTGTGAGCGCAGAAAGAAAAATATTTTACAAAGGCGAGCAAGCCGAAATTTATAAAAAGAATGAGGGCAAGAACAGCCCTCATTTTTCTCTTGGTCTTTTCCTTAAGCTGTTTTTTCTCTTCCTTTTGAAGGACGTCCCTATTCTCTTTCAAAAATGCTTTATGCTTCTGCGATATTCGGTCTATCAGCACGGCGCCCGTATATGTCGTCACGATCGTGACCAGCATATAGATCACGTACTTGTTGCAGTTCAGCGTGTAGTATACACAGCTTGCCGCCAACAGCACCGCCCACTGATATTTTTTCACGGGGAAAAGATAGTACAGCAGAACGGTAACCGCCGCAAAAGCAAAAAATTCAATTGAAATCAATCCCATTTTATTTCCTCTGATCAGTAATTCAGTTTATAGGTATCAAGAAAATCACGCATAAGTCTTATGCCGTTCTTCTCCGAAGAGAGCAGAACCCTCGGCATTGTGCGTGACAGGAACAGCACCGTTCCCTCGGTTATTGTGTATGCGCCGCATCTGCCGAAAGCGAGAACGTCGCCGAGCCTCAGCTCAGGCAAAGTAACCTTGCGCACAAGCAGATCCGCAGTCGTGCAGAGACTTCCGCAGAGCGTGTACGAATGATCGTAATCCCCGTCCCCTGTCAGAAGAGTGATCGGCGGAACCTGCATCGCCATCGTCTGTCCGTAATATTTCAGATGGTTTATTCCTCCGTCGCAGATCACATAGCTCGTTCCGAGGTTGTTCTTGATGTCCGCAACAGATGTGAGATACGTTCCGCAGGACGAGGCAAGGAATCTGCCCATCTCAACCGAAAGCGGACGCTTTTTATTAAATCTTTGCAGAAGCTCGCCGACCTCACGGAGTGTTTCGGCGTCCTTTTCCTCATAGGGCGGAACAAAATAATCGGCAGCCATTCCGGGGCCGTACTCGATGTGCGACGGAACATATCCCTGCTCACGCTCAAGGGAGTCGATAAATCCCATAAATGCGCAGAGATCCTTTTCGATAACGCCGACATTCTTTTTCTGCGTTCCCGAGTAATAGTGAAGTCCGATTATTTCAACCGAGTCAAAATAATCCCTCTTTGCGATTATATCCGCAATTTCGGCAGGGTCCATTCCGAACTGATTGCCGCTCGTCAGGCGGAGAATGAGCCTTGCTTTTTTTCCCTTTTCGCCGCAGACTCTGTTGATCAGCTCAACGTGAAGGCGGCTCTCCGCGGTCAGTATCGCCGCACCGTAATCCACGGCGCATCCGATATCCTCGGAGCCCTTATTGACGCCGGAATAGATTATCTTCCCGGGATCGACCTTAAGCGCACGGCATATCTCCAGCTCGCCCGGACTGCAAACCTCCACATAGCCGACCGACTCGGGAAGCTCATAGAGCAGAAACGGATTGGCTTTTATCGAATAGCAAAGGGGTATATCACCGATCGCATTTTTAATTCTGTCCGCCTGATTTTTAAACTCATCGGCGTCAAAAACAAATGTCGGCGTGCCGTATTCCCTTGCGATTTTCAGAAGTGATTCGTTATTCATAATTATTCGTCACGGAGCTTTTCGATAAGCTCCATCATTCCCTCTATCGAATTAAAGTTATCGGGTACAAGATCCTCAACGTGAAGCTCGATGTCAAAAGCGTCGCTGAGCTCGCCCACAAGCGCAACGATATCAAATGATTCAAGAATACCGTCGGTAATAAGCTGCTTTTCGTTTTCAAAGTCTACATCGGGTCTGAGCTCCTCAAGGATCTCCATAAGCTGTTCTTTCATAATTCTTCCTCCGTTTATTTTGTAAAAATTTTTCGGGCAACGCTCAATTATTCGTCATTGCCTTGAGTGTATTCATATCAATTTTGCTGTTCGGCAATCTTGGTATTTCGTCGATTTTCGTCATCTTTCTCGGCACCATAAAGCCGGGAAGATATTTCCTGAGCTCAACGGCGATCTCTCTGACCGTCGCCTCGCCCGTATAGAAAAGCCATATAATTTCCTTTTCCTTGTTATATACGACGGCGCACTCCTTTACTCCGTCCACTCTGCCTGCGGCAAGCTCGACCTCGTCAAGCTCAACCCTGTGACCGAGGTGCTTGATCTGCCTGTCCTTTCTTCCGTGGAACTCGAGCACTCCGTCCTCACGCATAACGCCGATATCGCCCGTCTTGTAGATGAGC
>USJJ01000181.1 GCA_900554995.1 uncultured Ruminococcus sp.
GAAGATGATACGAATCGCTTCCGCAGGCGTAGACAAGATTCTTTTCGACGAGCATATACGACGAGCCCTCGTCGAGGTAGATTCCCCATCCGCCGTAGCCGCCCTCTTCGGGATCGGCACTTACATTGTGGATGACGTTGCCGGAAATGACAGTGCCGGGCTGATTGCCGAGCATATAAATTCCGCCCATGTCGGAGAGCCAGCCCTGACCGATGTTGTAAATCAGGTTGTCACAAACCTTATTGTTGCGGCTGACATTGTAGTCATAACCCCAGACCCAGCCGACAGAAACAGCTGTATAATAACCGTCGTGGATTTCATTGTGGACTATGTCAACCGAATTTGCGTGGATAACGAGAATTGCAACGGCGTTGAAATAGGTTCTGCCGTATTCCGAGATCAGGTTGTTTGTGACTGTGATGCTCTTTGTGACATTGGGATCGTTGGCGTCAATGTTTTCACCGTGAATATAGACCGCCTGAGCACCGATATTATTGAACAGGCAGCTATCAATCGAAGCGTTCCGAACAGCCTTGCCGAGGAAAACCGAGCAAGCGGCAATGTCTCTGAACTCGCAATTTTTTATGTGAAAATTTTTGGCGTTGCGGTATGTAATGCAGGATTTTGCATTGTATGCCGCCTGACTGTGCTCACGTTCGGTGTTGTAATAGAATCCGTTTGCACGGAAAAGAATGTTTTCAAATGAAATTCCGTCAGTCCCGTCAACTGCGATCATTGTTTCCGTTGTCGAGCCCCATACGGTATAGTTTTCGGAAGTGTCGCTGCTCTCGGGAATAACATAAAGCGTGCCATCGCTCTTGTCGAGATACCACTGGCCGGGCTTGCAAAGCATTTCGAAAACATTTTGGAGGAAGAAACGGTCGTTTTTCTTGACTCTCATACTTGTGGTTTTACTGAAAGAAACGTGACCGGTTTTATTATCATATGATGAAATGTTGACGGTTTCGTCTTTCCAGAAATGCAGGAGCTTGATTGTTATATCCGTCAGATTCTTAAAATCGGAGAACTTCTCCCTGTCAGCATACATCCCGTTAAATCCTGCGTGGTAAGGATCGGTTATGTCATCGCCTTCTTGAATATCGCTGTCGGAAGCCTCACTGACATAAAGATAGCCGCTTTCGGGATAACGTGTTCTTGAAAGCGTTGTCTTTTCGTTGAAAAGGATATTGAAATCCGCACTCTTGCCGATATCTTTTTTAAACGCACGAACTCCGTTGACGGTGCACTCTTCAAAGCCTGTGTAGGGGGTTCCCGAAGTAAATGTCACTTTCTCATCCTTATATGCCTTGTAGACTACGTCGGATTTATCACTGCCGTCAAATTGTACGGTGCTGTCGATTGTATAGCTACCGCCCCTGAAATAAACAGTGACATTTCCGCTGAGGGATTTTGCCTTTTCCTTTGCGGCGAAGATGGTGGAAAGCGGTGAACCGATTGTTCCGTCCGCAAGGTCGTTCCCGTCGGGAGCAACAAATATTTCATTCCCGTCGGTGGCGCCTATACGAAGCGGCGGCATAAAGGGGAGAACACCGAGGGTGAGAGAGATTACAGAAGCAAGAATTTTGTGGAACATAATATACCTCCGTGATTTTAACGTTCAAATAATAATAGCATATTCGAAAACATATTTCAATATAAAAATCAGCGGTCTGTTATCAAAGTGACAGACCGCTGAGGTGTCAGTAAAGCTGCAATTTTGAAAGAATGTCACGGACGCCGTCCTTCATTTTCAGACCTACGGCATCAAAATCGACGGTAGCGGTATGTGAACGGAGAGTGCCGATATCGCTGCTCTCGCATGATGTGACAACCACTTTTTTCTTTCTTCCGGCAAGGTTAAGAGTGTATTCGCCGGCGGGGAGCTTGGCTGTAAAATTGCCGTCGGAATCGGTCAGTAACCTGTAAACCGTGCCGCGGTCATGACTTGTAAGAGTAAAATCAATGAAGCTGTTCGGCGTGATCCTTGCCCATTCAAGGTGACCTGTGAGCGTTCCGTAATCCTCAATCTCACGAAGTGCCGCCTCAACGGCGAGCTGAGCGTTTACCATTCTCATGGTGCCGGTCGGCAGATGATATTCGGAGGAGCTGTCGGCAACCTCATACTTTGTGTTTTCGGGAGCGCAGACAAAACGCTTGACCTGTGCGCCGGTAAAGCTCGGGTTAATGCTCCAGACGAGGGTGGCAATTCCCGTCACAATCGGCGCAGCCATAGACGTTCCGTTGAGATACGCATAGGAGCGATCATTGTATTCATTGCCGTCACCGCTGTAATATGTGCTGAAAATTTTTGAACCCGGAGCGCAGATTGAAACCTGACTTCCGCCGTTTGAAAACGGGGATTGTTCATATGTATTAAAGCCGTTGAATTCTGCGGCAGCAACTATAATTATTCTGTCGGCAATGTCCCGGGGAGAGACTCCGATCACGGCTTTTGTCGCATTTTCAACCGTTATCGGGCAGAATCTGCCGTTGTTGCTTGCGTCAAGGGCATAGGTGATGTTGTCACGGACAACGCCGTTTCCGGCGGACTGACAGCAGATAAAATCATAGCCTCTTTGGAGCATTTTTGCAATGTAGTATGAATTAAATCTTGCCTCGGCGTCCTTGACAATTTTTGATCGGTCAAAGCCTTTTTTCAGGGAACCTGAACTACCGAGGGAAAAGTTGACTACCTTTGCACCCGCCCTTACGGCGTTGACAAAGCCCGTCATAATTCTTGCTTCGCTGTTCCATGTCTGACCCTGCTCCTTGTTCGCATCCCAGTCGACGCAGACCATATCGGCGTCACGTACAATCCCCGAAATGCCCTTGCCGTTGTCCTGTGTGGCGCCGATTATTCCCGCAACGTGGTTGCCGTGATAGGACGGAGCGTTGTTCTTTTTGAAATAATTATCCGGGAATTCTATTCTGCCTCGGAGGTCCTCGTGTTCGGGATCAAATCCGCTGTCGACAATTCCGATCTTGAGATCGCTGAAATATTCGTCGTAATCCCATGCCTTGTCGATATCCGTTGCCTTGATCCACCAGTTGGAAAATGGGAAAGCTCTGTCAAGCGCATCGTCCTCCCAGTAGGTAAAATTCCATGGATCTTCGGGGACATAATCGGGTTGGATCTCTTCGGCAAAGGAACAGCTTGCAAAATCCACGCAATCGTCCTCCATCAGCTCGTCGCAGAGAGAATTAATTTCATAGAAATCCGAGCGGGGAATTTTTATTTCAAGCTCGTTCATAAAATCAACTCTGCCGACGATTTCTCCGCCAAGGTTGCTAACAATTTTTTCTTTGTCCGCATCGGTTGCGCCGTCGCTGAAGAAAACCGTTACCGAGTCGTTTATATAAGCTGTCGAATCCTCTAAGGTTGATATGCTTTCCTCTTTCGGTTCGTAAAATATGTCGCTTTCATTTTCAAACTTTTCAAGGCTTTCGGGATTGATCTCAACGGATTTCGGTGCCTCGGAGGGTCTCTTTTCGGTGCTTGTCGGTTCCGTTTTTTCAATCCTTTCGACACTGCCTACGGAGCTTATCTCCGTTGCTTTGCTCAGCTCAATGCCGCAGCCTGCCGACGGAGCCGCCGCAACGGCAATGGCAAGAGCGAG
>USJJ01000182.1 GCA_900554995.1 uncultured Ruminococcus sp.
CGGTTCAGATATTTTTCAATATCGAAGGTGTTTTTGGGGTCGTAGTCCGAGGTCAGCTTGTAGTTGGGATGCTGGGTCAGGTCGTACTTGTCCGAAAGAAACGGTCTGACGCCACGCAACTGCAAAATACACTTGCCGCCGTCCAGCACCGCCAGCTCGTCCCGGCTCAACAATTCGTGGCCCATCTTTTGGAACGTAGTGCCGTAACTGGGGCTATTGCCACGGGTGTCTGAGGTGTTGAAGGCGTCGATGGTCTCCTTGCCCAGCATCTCGGACAAGTCTTTCAGGGTGGTCGGCTCACTGCCGCCGAGGAAAATCTGGCTGTCCATGTTGCCCACAATGGTATCCGCGTTATCCTTGTAAATGGCTTTCAACTGGCTTCTCGCCTGCAAAACAAGGCAGGCGGAGATCTCACGGCTGCGGATGGTGGCCACCAGCTTTTCCAGATTGGGAATCTGCCCGATGTTGGCGCACTCGTCGATGAGACACCGTACATGAACGGGCAGCTTGCCGCCGTATACATCACCGCCCTGGATCGCATCAATCGGGACGGAAAGCTGTAACCCGCCGACATATTCAAATGTTTCAAGATCAAAGCAGTAGATCACTTCGGCAGTCTTACTGTATGATGAATAAAGAAGTTTATTTTCGGCATCAACAGCAACCCACGGAATACCCCTTGAAAGATACTCTGTCGGCATCTCGTGTGCCTCGCCCGTAAACTCAAGCGTTTTAGCGTCGTAAAGTGCAATAACAGGATGATTCCACTTCTTGCTGTCCTCAAGTGAAGCATAGATAAGACCGTTATAGTAACTGATTCCGCCGATATGCTTTGAGCCGTACTTTTCAACGATTTCATCGGTCAAAGCCTTGTAATTATAGGCATAAACCGTCTGATTGTCAAAACCGATTTTTACAAGTGATGTCTTGCCGCTGAAATACCAGTATTCGCCGTCGGTTGTAACACCCTGTGCTCGTTCTACGGTCTCAAGACCGACAACTTTAGAGTTTGACTCATACTTATAAATGTCGCCATTGAAAAAACTATTCAAGCCGTTGCTCAGCGTCATCAATGCGGCAATAAAAACCGCGAAGACTTTATAAAAAAGCGATTTGCTGAAATTATAAAACGGTAACATTTAGTCTCCTTACTTAATAACGCTGTCGCAGAAACCGATTACATCATCGTAAACGTGCTCTCTGTCAAGCTCATTGAGAATTTCGTGTCTGTCGTCCTTATAAAGCTTGCAGGTAACATTGTTATGTCCTGTTTCCTTGAGCTTTTCAAAGACCTCTTTGACTCCCTTTGAGTATGCGCCGACGGGATCTTCGGCTCCTGCAATGAGGAAGATTTTAAGATCCTTTGGTACTTTTCTGTACCAACCGTCGGACGAAACGGAATCAAGAAGCTCAAACATATTCTTGTATCCCGACGCCGTAAAGAGAAATCCGCAATCATCGTTGGCAATGTACCAATCAACGTTTTCAATATTCCTTGAAAGCCAGTCAAACGGCGTTCTGCCCTCGGTGCGCTTGTTGTAGGTTCCGAATGCGATCTTATCAATCAGCTTGCTCGGGTGTTTTTCGCCCTTGACCTTTGAAATAAGATCGGCAATGACGATTCCGGCGCCTGCGCCAGGATTCTTGCCGCTTGTTCCGCAAATCACTGCGGCGGAAATATCGTCCGAATATTTTGTTATATAGCTTCTTGTGACAAAGGATCCCATACTGTGACCGAAAATGATAACAGGCTTTTTAAATTCATCCTTGGCAATAAGAGTAAGCTGATGAACATCATCGACAAAGCCCTTGCCGAATGCATTCTTCTCTCCGCCGAAATAGCCCTTAACTCCGTCCGGAGCAACCGACTTTCCGTGACCGATATGATCATTCATAATGAATGCAAAACCTGCGTTGCAAAGTGCCGCCGCAAACTCCTCATATCTTTCGCCAAATTCTGCCATACCGTGAACGCCCTGAACAACGGCTTTGATTTTGCCGTCGGCAGGAGCCCAGCTGCGTGCAAAGATATCGGCCTCACCAGTGACCGAGGGGTAAGAATACTCTTTCCTTACGATTTCCATAAAAAGCCCTCCTGATAAATTATACTACCGGGATATCAATATCATACTCAGGCATATAAACACCCTTTGCAAAGTTCCTTGCTCTGAAGAGAACGTGATCGTCATATACTTCCATCATAAATCCGATACCGTTATCGTTGCACTCGCCGTCCTTGTTGTCGATTGTGAGCGACGGAAGATTGATTGAGTGGAAGTTATCGATCTTTTCATATGTATATTGACCGATTCCCGTATGAAGATGTCCCGTGATAAGGAAAACATTGTCATACTTGTTGAGGAAATATCTGAGTGAATCGGACTGTGCGCCGACTGAGCCTGCAGAATCAATCGGGCTGTTCCATGTATCCGGAAGACCGTGAGTCCACTTGAGCGGCTGATGGATCATAACAAAGATCGGCTTACCTGTCTTTGCCGCCTCACCGAGCTGTGCATCAAGCCAGCAGAGCTGAGCCTCACTGATGTACGATTCCTCAAATTCGGTTCTGTCCGTTCCGAGAACGATGAATCTGTAACCGTTGATTTCATATGAATAGTGTAAAGCATCCATTGTGAAATCACTGCCGACAGCCTTGTTAAGGTCATTCGTAAAGCCTGTAAAATTCTTAACCGTCTGCTTGTAGCTCGCCTTAAGTCTTACGTCGTGGTTACCGACAGCGTTAAGGAAACACTTTGTTCTTGCACCCGCGAGCTTCTCCGAAATGTACTGGTACTCGCAAAGAAGTCCGTTTTCCGCAATATCTCCGGCGTTGAGCATAGCGTCAACCTTACCGTTGATGTTGTATGTAACGTCCTCGCAAGCGGCGTCAAAATACCTTGTTCTTTCAACAAGATAGTTTGAGAACTGCGGATCAGCCCACATAACAGCTGTAAGGTTAGCGCCGTTCTGCTCGTTTGTCTCAATCGGATCGTCGTGCGAGGGTGCGACATACGGCGTCAGGGTATATGAGATGGTGATCAAAACAACCATCAGCTTATAGGCAATGCGTGAAAAAAATGTGGTTTTCAAAGATATACACCTTCCTATGGGTTTCATTTCATCTAATTTTACCACGAATAAAATAATATGTCAATTTTATTTGTACAAAACATATTAAACATTTTATAAAACAAGTAAAAACCGTGGCTGACGAATCAACCACGGCAAATAATATTTAGTTTTGCTTGTTCGGATTATCAAAACGGTAAATCTCACGGTTTTCGATATCCATATCCGGGATCATAATCGGCTGAATACCTGCGTTTGCGGTGATCGTTGTTATGAACGCTCTCGCATACGGAAAAAGCTCCTTGTAGGTCTGAATATGGATAATCTCCCTCTCCAGTCCCTCGGGATAGTTGAAGATACCGGCAAGAACAAGCTTGACCGAAAAAATCTCCGGATTTTTCCCGAAAAAGCCATTGACGCGCCGCTTGACCTGTGCTAAAATCGTTCTTACCTGTGAAAAAGGGCTTTCTTTTCACGCCTATTTTCGCTTTTCGGGCGGGAAAAGGGGGACCCTTCGGACGCAGGGAGGCAAACG
>USJJ01000183.1 GCA_900554995.1 uncultured Ruminococcus sp.
CGCCTCCTCACGCCCGTGATTGAAAAAATCTGCCGTTTCTGGATGGTGACGAACGGAATCAACGAGCACTTCAGCGTCGAATGGGATGATATCACGCTTCAGGATGAGCTTGAGCTTGCCAAGGCACGTCTCTACCGTGCGCAGAGTGAAAGGATTGAACAGGAGTTGAAGTCAGTTGAATAAGGAATTTAAAACTAAAATTTCGCCCTGCGAGATCACCGAAAACGATCTTGCTCTGATTAACCGATTCACGGTAAAGGAGCTCAAAGCCGGCGAGGTTTACAGCTTCAACGTCATACTCTGCGACAATGATGTTGACAGGGACGGTGAGCGTTTCAGCAACGAGGCTCTCTCTCAGCTTGCGAAGCTCTTCGTCGGCGTTACGGGAATATTTGATCACGATCCGAAAAGCTCAAACCAGAGTGCGAGAATTTATTCTGCGGAATGCGTCAATATTCCGGGCAAAAAGACCGTTACCGGCGAGGACTATCTCTGCGTTAAAGCAAAGGCATATATGCCGCTGACCGAGAAAAATGCGGATCTGATCGGTGACATAAACGCCGGGATCAAGAAAGAGGTCAGTGTGAGCTGCGCCGTTGCCGATTTCACCTGCTCGATATGCAACAGCGATATGAGATTCAGCCCCTGCAATCACGTCAAGGGCGAATCCTATGACGGCGAGCTTTGCTACTGCACGCTTTCAAACATCACGGACGCATATGAATGGTCGTTCGTCGCTGTTCCGGCTCAGGTCAACGCAGGCGTGACGAAAAGCTACACAAAGGAGATTGAAACAATGGAAAACTGTATTAAGGCAATAAAGGACGGGCACGCAGTCAAGCTCGGCGAAAACGAGGCTCGACAGCTTGCCGACTACATCAACACTCTTGAAAAGCAGGCGGCGGACGGCAAGATATACCGCCGTTCGCTGACCGAGGAGACCGCAAAATACGCTGTTCTCTCCGTCCCCGCTCTCACAGGCGACTGCATCGAAAAGATGTGCTCGGGTGTGGAGACCGAGGAGCTTATCAAGATCAGGGACGCTTTCAGGAAAAAGGCGGAGGACGTTGTTCCCCTTGTCCCTCAGCTGAAAGCGAAGAAGAATAAAAACACAGATACAAATATTGAATTTAAATTTTAAGGAGGATTCAAAATGGGTTTTGATAATTTAAGACTTGAAAAAGGAATGTACGGCACGGGCCGCAGCTTTACACAGGTATTGGAGGGCCTTGATCCCTCGGAGAATTACAGAGGCACAAGCCTTGAGGGTCTCGACGCATATCAGCGTCAGCTCAAGCGCTTCGGCATCAAGCCGCAGGGTGCCGACAGCTCGGTTGTCGGCAAGTTCTTCCAGACGAGCGACGCCTCGGTTCTCTTCCCGGAGTACGTTTCAAGAGCCGTTCGCTACGGTATGGATGAGGCGAGCTTTCTCCCCGACATCGTTGCGGCAACAACCAACATCGACTCTCTCGACTACCGTGCAATGAACCTTGAAATGACCACGGCAAACGCCGAGATGAAGGTTTTCAATGAGGGCGACACACTTGAGACAGCCGATTTCAAGGTAAGCGACAGAACAATCCGTCTCAAGAAGAGAGGCAGAATGATCACTACATCCTACGATGTTCTCCGTTTTCAGCGTCTTGACGTTGTATCCGTTGCACTCAAGAGGATCGGCGCATACCTTGCTCAGAGCCTTATGGCGGACGCTGTCAATGTTCTTATCAACGGCGACGGCGGCAAGAATCCTGCGGAGGCCTGCACCCTTTCGGGCAGCAGCTACACATATGACGATCTCATTGATTTCTGGAATAAGTTCTCACCGTATGAGCTCAACACAATTCTTGCTTCTCCGAGCGTTACGGCTACGGTTCTCAAGATGACCGAGTTCAGAGATGCCGCCGCAGGACTCAATTTCCACGGCACAGGCAAGCTCATCACTCCCTTCGGCGCAAATCTCATCAAGTCAAGTCACGTAACCAACAACGCTATGATGATCGGTCTTGACAAGAGCTGTGCGCTTGAGATGGTAAAGGTCGGCGACGTTGAGACAGATTACGGCAAGCTCGTTGACCGTCAGCTTGAGCAGATTGCGATCACATCCATCACCGGATTTGCGAAGATTCTTCCGGGCGCAGTCAAGACTCTTTCCGCAAAGGCTTAATTATGAGTTACTGGGAAGTAAGAGACTATCTCGGCGAGCTTGCGGACACAACGGCATTCAAGGAGGAAGAAATTCTTTCCTTATGCCGCTCCTGTCTCAAAGAGACAGAGGCAAAATTAAAGCCCGACGCAGACACAAAGGATTATCGCATCGTTGCCGCCGCTGCGGCTCTCGCCAACTATAAGCTGGCTCTTAAGCTGAACGCCGCCGAGAGTGAAACCGGAATCACGAGCTTTAAGGCGGGCGACGTGAGCATTGAACAGGACAGCAAGGACAAGGAAACTCTTCTCGAAAAGGCGGAGAGCTACTATGAAAAAAAGATGCTTGATATAATCCCGCTTTGCAGGGACAACAGCTTCGCTTTCGGTCAGATCAAGGTGATGTGATATGACTGTTAAATCAATGTTTGAAAAATACGGTCAGGATGTAACATTGAAAAAAAGCGACGGCTGGAGCAGTCCGACCTTCGGCGCATTTATTCAGCCGCTGAGATATAAGAATAAAATGTACCTCAACGGCGTAAATACGGTTATCGGCTTCAACAGTCAGGGGCATTACCTCTACATAGGTCCGCCCGATCACAATCCCGAGGATACCGACTGCTATGTTGAGTCCAACGGAAAAAAATTCACCGTTGACAGATGCGAAAAGGTGTATTTAAAGAACGAAGTGATCTACATCTGGGCAATAATCCGTGAGATTGTGGAGGTTGAGTGATGGACAGTATAGTTTCTCTGCCGATAAAAATTGTCGAGTGGCTCGGCAAACAAGAGGATATGAAGGATCTGACCTTTTTCGTCGAATATCCCCCGATCAACAAGGCTGTTCCGCTGAGAAAAGCGATCGTTGCCGTCGGAATCGACAACATTGAAATAACCGACAAATTCGTTGCAAACGACGACGGTGTGCTGGAACGTCAGGAATATTGCCGTACCGCGGAGATCAAGGCAAACCTCAGCATATGCGTACCTTTTTCAAAGGGCGGTCAGGCGTGCCACGACATTTTCACCCGAATTGCCGATGCGCTGACATTCAGGACGAATCTCAACATTGAAAAATCGGGCTGTACGGAAATTTCATCCGACCGTGACACGGACGCACTTGTGATGACCGGCTGGTTTTTGATGAATGCGGATTTCTGTCCCGCTCAGAGCACAGATGACAACTACGCAAACTTCCTTGACAAGGAGCTTCTTTGCGGCAGTCATATCAGAAACTCGGAAATTCACGTCACGGCGGCGGACAAGGAGCGGTGGAATGTACCCGTTGTAACGGGCTTCTATATCGGAAACGGATCGTCGAGCAGAACGTTTCCGCTTGAATTTCAGCCGCAATATCTTATTCTGATGGCTGCCGCTCAGCCTGCCGTTACAATCGACTTTGCCAACAGCACAGCAAAAAGCCATATGGCAATGGCAACGGC
>USJJ01000184.1 GCA_900554995.1 uncultured Ruminococcus sp.
GCTTCAGCCTGCCGTGTGCGTCGAGGGAGAGCATATAAACGATCTCCCTTGTTTCGCCGAGGTATTTCATCCTGATGAAATCATAAAGACGTTCGCTCGATGCAAGATTGACCTTGCTGTTGACTGCATTATCGTGATATTTTGAGCATATGTCACGGATCAGTTTGATCATCACGGCTGCGTTTTCGCCGATTCCGTTAATCTTTTGCAGCTCCTTTACGGGTGCGTCAAGGACACCGTTGAGGTCGTGGTATTTCTCGATCAGCTCATGTGCTATCGGATTGGTATCCTTATAAGGTATGCCGTAGAAAAGAAGCAGTTCAAGGATGTTGTGGTCGGGCATTGCATCAATACCCGTTTTCATATAGGACTCCTTGACCCTTTGACGGTGATCCTTATGTATATTTTTCTTTTCCGTTACGAACACCTCCGTGGTGAGCGATTTATTACATAAAATTTTATAGTAATAATTCGGATTTGTCAATCGTAAAATTGTTGACCTCTTTCGTGCGATATGATAGAATTATAAATACACTATTCAGAAGCGAGGTTTTGCTATGCCAATTACATTTGATAAAGAAAGAAAAATTTTCAAGCTCGATACGCTTGATTCAACATATGCGATCGGAATCCGTGACGGATACCTTATTCATCTCTATTACGGTAAGAAAATCCCCGACGATAATCTTCTGAATATGCCGTTCAGAGGATATTTTGCAACGATTTCCCCGAAGAATGTCAATGTTGACGACTATAAGTTTTCGCTTGACGTTCAGCCGATGGAGTATTCCTGTAACGGATCGGGCGATTACAGGCTTGCCGCACTTTCAATAAAGGATTCGATGGGCAGAACAACAACGGATATTCGCTATCTTGACCATAGAATCTATGACGGAAAGCCGAAGCTCAAGGGTCTCCCTGCAACATACTGCAATGACGACAGCGAAGCTCAGACTCTTGAACTTATCACGCTCGATTCATTCACCGGAGCAAAGGTAACGCTTTATTACACCGCATTTGCAAATTGCAGCGTTATCACCGAGAGCGTTAAGGTTGAGAATACAGGCAAGGAAACATTTGAAATTGAAAAAATTGCAAGCTGCTGCGTTAACTTCCCGTCAATGGATTATAATATGATAAATCTCTCGGGCGTTTGGTCGAGGGAGAGAAGAGTTATAACACGCCATCTCGCTCACGGAATACAGTCCGTTGCCAGCAAGAGGGGCTCGTCAAGCCATAACCACAACCCGTTCGTTGCTCTCGTTGACGACAAGGGCGGTGAGGATTTCGGCAACGCATACGGTTTCAACCTTGTTTACAGCGGTAACTTTGCCGCCGACATTGAGACAGATTATCTCGACTGCACACGTCTTGTAATGGGAATCAATCCGATTGATTTCACGTGGGTCGTTGAGCCGGGCGACGAGTTCCAAAGCCCCGAGGTCGTAATGGTTTATTCCGACAGCGGTATGGGCAAGATGAGCCGCACATTCCACGACCTTTACAACAATAATCTTATCCGTGGTGAGTGGAAGAATAAAAAGCGTCCGCTTCTTATCAACAGCTGGGAGGGTTCAGGCTTTGACTTTGATCAGGAGACCCTTGTTCGCTATGCCAAGGAAGCTAAGAAAATGGGGATTGAGCTCCTTGTTATGGACGACGGTTGGTTCGGTCACCGTGACAGCGATAATTCCTCGCTCGGCGACTGGTTTGTCAATGAGAGCAAGCTCAAGGGCGGTCTCGGCAAGCTCATCGAAAGAGTAAACGCGGAGGGCGTTCAGTTCGGTATCTGGTATGAGCCGGAAATGATTTCCGAGGATTCTGAGCTTTATAAGGCGCACCCCGACTGGTGCGTACACGTTGAGGGCAGAGACAGATCTCCCGCCCGTTGGCAGTATGTTATTGATATGACAAGGCAGGACGTCCGTGACTGCATTTTCAATCAGATGTATGACGTCCTTTCAAAGAACAATATTGCATATCTCAAGTGGGACTATAACCGTGCAATTACCGAGCCGGCGTCAATGCTTCTCGACGCACGTCATTCAAAGGAGTTTTTCCACCGCTTTATTTTGGGTACATACGAAATAATGGATAGGCTGACCAAAGCCTTCCCGAATATTCTTTTTGAAAACTGCTCGGGCGGCGGCGGACGCTTTGACCCCGCTATGCTTTACTATTCGCCGCAGATTTGGGCAAGCGATAACACCGACCCGATTGAACGGCTGTATATTCAGTTTGGTACATCTATGTGCTACCCTGCCTCTACCATGGGTGCGCACGTTTCTGCCTGTGACAGAACAGGCTACAAGACTAAAGGTAATGTGGCGCTTTGGGGCACATTCGGCTATGAGCTTGACCCATTAAAGCTTACCGATTCCGACCGCGAAATAATAAAGGAGCAGGTAAAGCTTTACCACAATACCTACGATTTAATAAGAAACGGCGATTTATACAGGCTGGTATCTCCCTTTGAAAACCCATACCGTGCGGTTTGGGAGATAGTATCGCTTGATAAATCCCGCGCTATGGTAACGGTGGTTACAATGCGCGGAGAATGTGCTCCGCATACAATAGTTAAATTGAGGGGGCTTGAGCCGCAAAGGTATTACCGAAATGAGAAAACCGGCGAGACCTATTCGGGCGCATTGCTTATGAACGCCGGGCTTAACCTTACCTACACCGCAAATAATGACGGCGGCAGTGAGTTGCTGATCTTCACAGCGATTTAAAGAAAAACAGAGCAAAAAATAATCCCCCTTATTTGAGGCGGGATTATTTTTTGCTGCAAAGTGTATGTATACTGTAATATTATTCAGCCGACGTTATAATCAGGTCGCCGCTTACCGTGTCTGTTTCAAAATCGGCAGAGCCGTCGCCGCAAACACGGCGATTTTTGCTTTCGGAAACAGTGGGAAGCCCGCAGCTTATATCACCGCTTACGGTATCGGCTTTAAGCGTGAAGCCGCTGTTTTTGGGTATTGTAAGTCTTATATTACCGCTTGTGCTGTCGCAATCCAGCTTTTTAAGCAGTGTGGCGGAGCTTACGGTCACATCTCCCGAAACACTGTCGCTTTCAAGCTCTGTAAATTCACCGGCGGCTTTTATACTGCCGCTTACCGTATCAATATCAAGCTTTTCTGTTTTGATATTTTTCAAATCTGCGCCGCCGCTTACGGTGTCAATTTCTATTTTATCGCTCGCCGAAATGCCGGTAATAGTTACCTCAGCCGATACCGAATCGGACGTGACGGCTTTTAGCCCTTCCGCCACATTTGACGGAATTTTAACCGTAAGCGTTTTTTTCGGCGTTTTTTTAAGCCCGAACCGCATACCCGCAGCCATTTGCTGAATTTTTAAAACGCCGTCTTCCACGCGCCAGCGGAGCTTATTCTCTTTTTCCGCAACCTCGGTTTCACTTATAACGGTATCCTCGCCGTCGTATGACTCAATATTTATTTTTCCGTTTGTCCAGTTTACCTTAATGCTATGAAATTCATCGGTCACCGTTCCGCCGCCCACATTGTAAAGGGCGGAATTTTTATATGTTACTCCAATACCGCCGAGCGA
>USJJ01000185.1 GCA_900554995.1 uncultured Ruminococcus sp.
GACCAAACGCCTGCGTTTATGATGTTACCCTTATAGAGCCTGAGCCGAACCTTACCCGTAACATTCTGCTGAGTATCCTCAACGAAAGCAGAGAGCGCATGGCGAAGCGGAGTGAACCATTTTCCGTCATAAACAAGCTCGCCGAAGGTGACCGCAAGCTCCTTCTTCTTATGGAGCGTATCTCTGTCAAGGACAAGCGTTTCAAGAACTTCATGGGCACGGTAAAGAATTGTTCCGCCCGGGGTCTCATAAACGCCTCTCGATTTCATTCCAACAAGACGGTTTTCAACAACGTCATAAAGACCGATACCGTTCTTACCGCCAATCTGGTTCAATTCTTTTATTATTTCGGATGCTTTTTCCGTCTTGCCGTTCAGCTTAATCGGAACGCCCTTTTCAAACTCAATTTCGACATATTCCGACTTGTTTGGTGCTTGAGTCGGGAAAACGCCAAGCTCAAGGAACCCGTATTTTTCGTACTGCGGCTCGTTTGACGGATCCTCAAGATCAAGTCCCTCATGGCTCAGGTGCCAAAGGTTTTTATCCTTTGAATAGTTCGTTTCACGGCTTATTTTAAGAGGAATATTGTGCGCCTCGGCATAGTCGATTTCCTCATCACGGCTCTGAATGTCCCATTCACGCCACGGGGTAATAATCTTCATTTTCGGAGCAAAGTGCATAACCGCAAGCTCAAAACGGACCTGATCATTGCCCTTGCCTGTGCTACCGTGGCAAATAGCGTCTGCGTCTTCGGCCTTAGCAATTTCAACGAGTCTTTTTGCAATTACAGGTCTTGCAAAGCTTGTACCGAGGAGGTAGCCCTCATAATCGGCGCCTGCCTGCATGGTCGGGATCACATAATCATCAACGAACTCGTCTGTCAAATCTTCAATGTAGAGCTTTGAAGCACCACTCGCCTTTGCCCTTTTCTCAAGACCGTCAAGCTCTCCCGTCTGACCGACATTTGCACAAACCGCAACAACCTCGCAGTTGTCGTAATTTTCTTTAAGCCACGGAATGATAATTGAGGTATCGAGACCTCCGGAATATGCCAGTACAACTTTTTTAATCTTGACCATTTTCAAGAACTCCTTTTATTCTTTTTCCGGTACAAACATCATACCGAAGCTTATTGACAACAGGACACAGCAAGTCCAGATTGATTTGTCGCCTGCGATCTTTGTTATAAAGCTGCCGATTCCCGCACCGACGGCAAAGACCAAAATGACCGAGAAATACGTCAGTGCCTTTTTGAGCACCTCTTTATCATGCGTATGATAATATACACACAGCGCCTCCGTTCCGCTTCTCATATTTCCGATACACATTGTGCTCGCGTAAGCGTGACCTCTTACCTTATGGAATGTTTGAACCTGCAGAGCGCACACATACGAAACAAGCGCATTTGCAAGATAATCGACCTGATGCGGAAGAAATCCGACGACAAACAGCAGAATAATCTCCGAGCATAGTATCATCTGCCGCCAATGTATTTTTTCGTAATGCTTGAAGTGCATGTGCACAACCTCGGCGGTGGCTATACCAAGTATAAACGAAACAACAGGAATAAGATATTTGAAAATTCTGCTTGAATCGCCGTCAAACATCGTCGAGCTCATTAGCACAATGTTACCTGTCTGTGCATTGGCAAACACGCCGCCGCGCGATATATATGTATATGCGTCCTGAAATCCGCCCGACAGAATGATAAACAGCGCCGTGCGGAAATGGTCGGACATCTGACCGTGGAAATGCTTAATCTCGCTCACGCAGGGTCACTTTCCTTCAACATCTTTTCAATCGTAACAATCTTTGTGCAAAGGCTCAAAATTGTGATAGCCTTGGTTATTTCCTCAACCGTTGCAAATGACGGTGCCAGCCTTATATTTCTGTCTTCGGGGTCAATACCGTGAGGATAGGTCGAACCTGCCGGTGTAAATTTCACTCCGCAGTCGGCGCACATTTTAACTACCTTTGACGCACAGCCAGGCATGGTGTTGAAAGAAAGAAAATATCCGCCCGTCGGCTTTGTCCAGTCGGCAATTCCGCTGTCGCCTAACTCCCTATCAAGCGTTTCATACACAGCCTCAAATTTCGGTTTGAGAATTGAAGCGTGCTTTTTCATATGTAAACGAAGTCCGGCACTGCTCTTAAAGAACCTTGCGTGCTGGAGCTGATTAAGCTTGTCGGGACCGATCGTTGCATATTTTAAAAATGCCTTGAGATCAATAAGGTTTGCAGGGCTTGAAGCAACAGCCGAAATACCTGCACCCGGAAAAGTTATCTTACTCGTTGAGCAGAACTCATAGACTAGGTCTGCGTTTCCTGCTTTCTGACATTCTTCGATTATATCGGGGATCTCAGCGCATTCTCCGTCAAAATTGTGAACGCAATATGCGTTGTCCCAGAAAATACGGAAATCCTCTGCCGCGGGTTTCAGATGTGCAAAACGGCGAACCACCTCATCGCTGAAAACAATACCCATCGGATTCTGATACTTCGGAACGCACCATATACCCTTAACCTTATCGTCCTTAATAAGTTTCTCGACCTCGTCCATGTCGGGTCCGTCATCGTTCATCTTTACAGGAACAAGCTCAAAGCCAAAATGCTCGGTTATTGCAAAATGGCGGTCATATCCGGGGACAGGGCAAAGGAACTTGCGGTCCTTGACCTCCTGCCACGGAGTATTGCCGCATATTCCATCCGTCATGCCGTGGCTAATAATCTGAAACATCATTGTAAGGCTGCTGTTTCCGCCGACAATTGTATTCGCCGAATGTGTACCCATAATATGAGCCAGCAGACGTTTAGCCTCAGGAATACCGTCAAGTCCGCCGTAATTACGGCAGTCTGTTCCGTTTTCGCTGTCAAGAATGCTGCGATGATCCAATACGTCAAGCATTTTCAGCGACAGCTCAAGCTGTTCCGCAGACGGCTTACCGCGTGAAAGGTCAAGTGAAATACCGCTCTTAACATATTCGTCAAGCCTCTTCTGACAGTCTTTCATTTCATCAGCCAACACCGACATATCTGCATTCTTGTAATTCATCAGTAACACGACCCTTAAAATCCGATTAATAATTGTCCTTGACTTTCAAGTACGGCTATATTATAATGCGCTTGTAGCTATATGTAAAATCTATGATTTATATGTTTATCATATCATTTTTGTATATATGAGGTGGCTTTATGTACATCAGCTATGACTATTACAGAATTTTTTATTATGTTGCAAAGTACGGCAACATTACTCAGGCAGCAAAGCTGCTTTTAAACAACCAGCCGAACCTGACACGATCAATTAAAAACCTTGAAAGCGAGCTTGGGTGTCCGCTGTTTCTCAGAAGTCACAGCGGAATGAAGCTGACGCCCGAGGGCGAGCGGCTTTACAGTCATATCCGAATTGCTTTTGAACACATTGAGGCAGGAGAGGCCGAGCTGACCGAGAGTCGCAATATGCAAACAGGTACCGTTTATATTGCCGCCAGTGAGGTCGCCCTGCACTGTCTGTTATTACCTGTTCTGAAAAAATACCGAATGCTTTACCCCGGGATACATATTAA
>USJJ01000186.1 GCA_900554995.1 uncultured Ruminococcus sp.
CGTTGCATATATCACACACTCTGCCGCTCAGCAGGCGCAGGCAAAAACACTTATTAAAAATTTTATAAAGAAATACGGTGTGCAAATCATTGCAATCGGCAACGGCACGGCGTCCAAGGAAACGGAGATTTTCACCGCCGAGCTTCTCAAGGAGCTTGACACCGGCACCGCTTACATGGTAGTCAGCGAAGCCGGCGCATCAGTTTATTCGGCATCCAAGCTCGCCGCCGAAGAATTTCCGCAGTATGATGTTTCGCTCAGAAGTGCGGTTTCTATTGCAAGACGTTTGCAGGATCCGCTTGCCGAGCTTGTCAAGATTGACCCCAAAGCTATCGGTGTCGGTCAGTATCAGCACGATATGCCGAAGAAAGAGCTTGACAGCGCCCTCAACGGAGTTGTCGAGGATGCGGTTAACAGCGTCGGCGTCGACCTCAACACCGCCTCTCCTTCACTTTTAACAAGGGTTTCGGGCATCAACTCGACGGTTGCAAAAAATATTGTCGCCTACCGTGAGGAAAACGGTGAGTTTACCTCACGTTCACAGCTCAAAAAAGTTCCAAAGTTGGGCGCAAAGGCGTTTGAACAGTGTGCAGGATTTATGCGTGTGCCCGAGAGCAAAAATCTTCTTGATAACACGGGGGTTCACCCGGAAAGCTATACCGCCGCAAAGGCTCTGCTTGAAATCTGCGGCTACACGGTCAATGACGCCGCTAAAAATAAGATCGGCGATCTTGGCGAAAAGATAAAATTTCTCGGTGAGGAAAAGGTTGCAGAAAAAATCGGCGTAGGCGTTCCGACAATGCAGGATATCGTCAAGGAGCTTATGCGCCCCGGCCGTGATCCCCGTGACGAGCTTCCACCGCCGATGCTCCGCACCGATGTTATGGATATGAAAGATCTCAAACCGGGTATGGAGCTTAAAGGAACGGTCAGAAACGTTATTGATTTCGGCGCATTTGTCGACATCGGTGTGCATCAGGACGGATTGGTTCATATCTCACAAATTACCGACCGCTATATCAAGCATCCATCCGATGTTCTCAAGGTCGGTCAGATTGTCACGGTGTGGGTACTCGATGTCAATCTTGAAAAGAAAAGGATCTCACTTACAATGAAGAAGCCCAAGGACGTTAAATAATGAATAAATTAGACAGCAGAAATTCAAAGAAACTGATATATCTGTGCTCTCTGGCATATTTTGTCAGCTACATCACCCGAATAAATTTTGCGGCAGTTATTGCGGCGATCATCTCCGACGGATATATTGAAAAGGCGGCGGCAGGTGCGGTCACCACCGTCGGATTCATTACATACGGAGTCGGTCAGCTCGTCAGCGGCAAGCTCGGCGACCGTTTTGATCCCAAAAAGCTGATGACCATCGGATTTTTCACAACCGCCGCAATGAATTTGCTGATTCCGTTCGTCCACGGTTCGGTTGCAATGTGTGTTGTATGGGGCGTGAACGGGTTTGCGCAGTCGCTTATGTGGCCGCCGATGCTTAAGATAATGAAAACAGCGATGAGTGAAGATGACTTCAATAAAGGCTGTGTTCAGACAAACCTCGGCAGTGCGGTCGCTACGGTTGCAATTTACCTGCTCTCTCCTGCTGTAATTTCCGTCTGGAGCTGGAAAGGCGTGTTTTTCATTTCATCCGTCTGCGGTGTGGCGATGGCTGTTGTCTGGTTTTCGGCTCTCACAAAAATCGAGCGATCGGCTGACATAAAATACGTCCTCAAAAAGCTCTCGGAGAAAAGAAAGAAAAAGCACAGTCCCGCTATGCCGATTGTCCTGCTTATTTTCACGCTTGCGGCAATATTCTTTCAAGGCTCCTTGCGTGACGGCGTAACAACGTGGCTGCCGACATACATTTACGAATCCTTCGGTCTCAGCAGTGAAAAATCAATTCTCACAAGTGCGGTCATTCCGATATTCTCATACATCAGCCTGCAAATTTGTGCAAAGCTCTACAACAAAATGGGCAAAAAGCCGTTTAAATGCGGACTGACTGTCTTTGCCGTCGGCACAGCCGCCGCAGTAATACTTGCCGTTTTCGGCGGTCGATCGGTTATTCTCACCGCCGTTACGTGCGCGCTGATTGTCGCTTGTATGCACGGAGTAAATCTTGTTCTTATCAGCTTTCTCCCCGGTATTTACGGCAACAACGAGAATGTTTCCGAGCTTTCGGGCACGCTGAATTTTATGACATATGTAGGCTCGGCAGCTTCGGCTTACGGCTTCGCCCTGCTTTCAAATAATTTCGGTTGGAACGGCACAATAATCAGCTGGGTTGTAATTGCCATGCTCGGCACTGCGGCAGTCGGAGTCTGCAAAATAATTGACAAGGAATCTAAAGATGAACAGTAAAAAATCAAAGAAAGAACAGAAGAACAGCTTTTGCCCCGTTGCCGGAAAATGCGGAGGCTGTCAGCTTCAGAATATGAGCTATGAGCGTCAGCTCGGCTATAAGGAAGCAAAGGTTGTCAAGCTCCTCGGCAAATACTGCCACATTGATGACATAATCGGTATGGATCACCCCTACCGCTACCGCAACAAGGTTCAGGCGGCTTTCGGCACAACAAGAGGAGGCAAAATCATTTCGGGTGTGTATCAGTCAAAATCACACCGTATTGTTTGCATTGATAGTTGCCGTATTGAAGACCGAAAAGCCGACGAAATCATCGTGACGATTCGTTCAATGATGCCGAAATTTCGTATGACGGCGTACAACGAGGATCGTGGCACGGGATTTCTTCGTCACGTTCTTGTAAAGCACGGCTTCAAGAGCGGTGAAATTATGGTAGTCCTCGTTACGGGAACTGTGGTTTTTCCCGGTAAAAATGCTTTCATAAAAGAACTGCTTGAAATTCACCCCGAGATAACAACTATCGTTCAAAATATCAACAATTCCGATACGAGCATGGTTCTCGGTGAAACAGAAAAAGTTCTTTACGGCAAGGGCTATATTAAGGACACGCTTTGCGGCTGCGTTTTCGGAATTTCGCCGAAATCATTCTATCAAATAAATCCGATTCAGACCGAAAAGCTCTACAACAAGGCGATGGAGTTTGCCGGTCTTACAGGTAAAGAGATCGTTATTGATGCTTACTGCGGAATCGGCACGATAGGTATTGTCGCCGCAAAGAAAGCAAAGCAGGTAATAGGCGTTGAGGTCAACCGTGATGCCGTTCACGATGCGATTGCCAATGCCAAGCTTAATGATACAAAGAATATTCGATTTTACTGCGCCGACGCAGGCGAATTCATGGTTGACATGGCTTCGGACGGCGAAAAAGCCGACATTGTTTTCATGGATCCTCCGAGAGCGGGAAGCGACAAGGCGTTTCTTTCATCTGTCGTCACTCTCAGCCCGAAGAAAATCGTCTATATCTCCTGCAACCCCGAAACACAAGCGAGAGACCTCTCTTTCTTCGTCCGCAACGGCTATAAGGTCAGAAAAATCCAGCCCGTCGATATGTTTCCCCACACGGCACATGTTGAGACGGTAGTACTGCTTTCCCACAAAAAGCCAGACGGACATATCAACGTAAAAG
>USJJ01000187.1 GCA_900554995.1 uncultured Ruminococcus sp.
TTCATTTTCCCTAACATTTCTCCGAATAAATCATATCACAATCACCCGCCGTAGTCAACGGACAAAGGGCAAAATATAATATATTTTATGCGATAAGAGGAGAAAATATTTATATCGGTTGATACAGCAACAGCCTCCCCTTTTTCAAGGTGAGGCTGTCATAGTTAAAATATAAAGCTCCAGAAGTCACCGAAGCCCTTTTTGCCGAAGATGAGAGTCAAAACCTTTGCGACTGCACCGAGAGCGGAAGTGAGAACCACCGTTGTCTTGTCCGGCTCCGAAGCAGGCTTATAATCGCCTCTCTGAAGTCCGTCGTAATCAAGCTGTTCCTTAACCTCTTCCGTTGCAAGGTCATACTTTGCAACAAGCTCAGCCATAATTGAACGCATATTCTCTGTAGTCTTGTTGTCGGTTTCCGGGTCAATTACCGTGTTTGCGATAACTGAATTTGCATTTGCAACAGCACTCTTCAGCGCTGCGTCGTCCTCGGCGGAAAGTACGCCGAGTTTGAATACCTGCTCCGCATCACCGAGGTAGCGGTTGAGCTTTTTAAGGTTTCTGACATTGTTGAACTGCGGATAAGTGTCCTTGCAGTCGTCAATGCTCTTGACCTTATTCATTGCGATATCATATGCAAGATTAAGTGCGATATTGTTGTTTGTAAGCTCGTGATACTGCTTGTTGAAGTACCATGTTGTCTTTTCAAAATAAGCTGTTGATGTGTCAATTGAGCCGTCCGGTGAAACGTGATGTGACGGATCGGCAATGTACTCATCGCTGAACGATGTGCCTGCCGGAACATATGATGTACCCGGAGCGGTTGAAGAAATCTCAATAACCTCATCGGAGTTCGTTGTATCCTGAGTTTCAAAGAACTTGAAGAATCCGAAATCTCCGCTGCCGCCGCCGAAGCCGAGGTTATAGCCTGCGATGAAGTAAAGTTCTGTGCCGTACTTCTCCTGCTGATACTCAAGTCTTTCCTTGAGCTCTCTCTGAGCCTTTGCATAACTGTCGGTCTGAGCCTTTGTCTCTGCATACTCCTCGCCCTGAAGATACTTATCTGCAAACTCCTCATATCTGTCGGGAGGGCAGAGAGAAATAAGCGATGTGTTCGGTACGATAAGTGTCTTAACAAAAGCGGAAATTATGTCATAAAGAAGGTTGTCCACTTCCTGCTTCGGAAGAATCCTTGCGGCGATATTGATAAGCGAACCCGTCATAGCATCAACGCCGATCTGCTGAATAGCGTCGGTATAAACCATATCCGGAGCGTTCTCGTCAAAATCTGCAAGCATAAGATCGGCAAAAACATCACTGCCCTGCCATGCACCGACAACGCTGATTATCTTCTCAACTCTGCCCGCATCGGGATAGAGGTTGAGGTAGTTGTTTACAACGCTTGCTCCCATGCTCATCGGAACAAGGATAACCTTATCCGAGCCTGTCTGCGGAAGAACAACATTCTCTATGTAATCATTAAGACCCTGTGCATTCTCAAATGTGTTTGAGAAAATCGAATAGTTGTAGCAATAAACATTGTCCTCGCCGATCTCGTCAACGAGAGCCTGGCACGGAATACGTCTGTTAAATATTCCTCTTGCATTCTCGCTGTATCCGGAAATCGGGCACGGATAGTTAGGCGTTACAACATTATTTACAAAGCTGCCGTCAGCCTTTCTGAGATGATCGACAAAGAGAACCTCGAGAGCGCCCTTGACCGTATCCTCAGAAATCACATCACGCTGAACGCAGATTGTAACAATAAGTCCGGCAACAAGACGAACCATTTTGATCCAGTCAATAATTGAATAACTGCCGAAATCGGTATTAACATGAAGCATATTCCAGCTTGCAATCTCATTGCCGTCTGCGTCATATTTATAGGTCTGCGACTGGCCGATACCCGGAATAAAAACGACCGGCGTCACATCATTCTCGGCATTCGCCGTTATGGCAACAGCCGACATGGTGAAAACCATAATAACGCAAAGAATTACGGAAATGATCTTCTTTGAAAGTTTCATAATATAACCTCCGTCAAAATATTACAAATAGATAATACCAAAAAATATGTATAAAATCAATATACAAATGAAAATTTATGGCAATACCGCACAAAATTATCTTGGAAATATATTACAATATCTTCGTCAGCTCAGTAACATAACCTATTGTATATGTCGCGCCGCTGTCAACATCGGCTTTTTTTCTGTTCACCCAGCAGGAGTCAAGTCCGCTGTTTATTGCGCCCGCAATGTCCGAAGAGAGAGAATCGCCGACGACGAGAATTTTCGTCCTGTCCTTTTCTTCGATGTGCTCCAGAACGTAGTCGAAATATTCTTTCTGCGGCTTATTGAATCCGAGATCCTCGGAAATGAACGCCTCTTTTATGTATTTCATTATCGGAGAGCCGCCGAGCCTGCCGTGCTGAACAACGCTTGCTCCGTTCGTAATGAGATACAACGAATACTTCTCGCTGAGCGTACGACAGGTTTCAAGCGCGCCGTCGAGAATAAAACTCGCCTGCGACAGAAAATTCATATAGGAGCGGTTCGCCTCAACCGCATCTGCGGCAACACCGAGAGCTGTAAAAAAATCATCGAAGCGTTCCTTGCCGAGTTCGGCTCTTGTCACCTCTCCCCTTTCGAGCTTTTTCCATTTTTCATCGTTGATTTTAGAATAAAGCCGACGGTTCTCCTCGGTCACGGGGATATTATATTTCTCCATCAGCTTGTCTATTGCGAATTTTTCGGATTTTGAGAAGTCGAAAAGCGTTTCGTCAAGGTCAAGAAGCAGCGTTGTGTATTTCATTTGAACAGTCCTTTTATCAATTTTGCTGAAATAATTTTATACCATTATATACTAAAAATCAACAATTTAGATAATTTGTAAAAATTTTAACAATCTTTTCCGTTTCAGGTTGAAAAAATGAGCTTAGATATAGTATAATATCCAAAGAAAATATTGGAGGCAGATAAACTTGGAAATTGATATGACAAACATCACCTCGCCCGAGCTTCTGCAAAAGGAAGTTGAGAAAATGAACTCTTTCGGAGTTCGTCTCACGGGCACAAAGGCACAAAGAAATTTCATTAAATACCTTAAAAGTCAGATTCACGATATGGGCATTGAAACATTTTCCGATCCGAGCCGCTTTATGCGCTGGGAGGAAACCAACAAGAAGCTCACTGTAAAGGATCTTGATGAAGAGCTTGAAATCCCGATCTCATCGGCTTTCCCCTACTCGGGCAGAACGCCTGCCGAGGGTATCACTGCGGAAATGGTAATGGTAAGAGAAAAGCATGTCGGCTATCTCAACGCAACGGATAAGATCGCCGTTGTTGAGGTCAACGAGCTTGACTTCCTGCCGAGTGAAATCGCATTCAATGAGCGTGAAAGAAGTATTCCCGACGGATTGAAGCTCCCGAGCCACTATAACGGACCGGTCGCAACGGCATTCGTCAACTTCCCGTTCCTTAAAATGGCAAAGTTGGCAGGCGCAAAGGGCGTTATCTGTATCTGGAAAGGTATAAATGACGACTGCATC
>USJJ01000188.1 GCA_900554995.1 uncultured Ruminococcus sp.
CAGGATTTTAATGCCGCAGAGCGACAGGCAATAATGAGGGCTCGTGAAATGTACAGTCGGGCAACGCCGCAAAGCGGTGAACCGATCTTTCATAAACAGCCTCCGCCCCCACCTCCTCCGATTAACAAGCCTCCGCGTCATAACACTCAACCGCCGAGACAAAAGCCGATGCAAAACAATTTTTTCGGTATGCTCTTCGACGGCGATATGAAGCTGATAATCGCAATGATGCTGTTGCTGTCGGGCGACGGCGGCGACACGCTTTTACTTATGGCATTAATTTACATTATGCTGTGATCGCTTGACAATCTCCGTAAAATGAACTATTATTGTTGCAGTAATTTACGGAGGTACAAACATATGAAATACGAATACAAGACAAAGGGCACGTGCTCGTCACGCATCACATTCGACCTTGACGGCGATATCGTCAGAAACGTTAAATTCACGGGCGGCTGTAACGGCAACCTTAAAGGAATCTCCTCAATTGTTGACGGTATGAAGGTGGAGGATATTGAGAAAAAGCTCGGCGGCATAACCTGCGGATTCAAAAACACATCCTGTCCCGACCAGCTCGCCAAGGCTGTTTCCGAGGCATATGCAAAGGAAAAAGCAGAAGCATAATAAAAATTCAGGGAGTTTTTCGGCTCCCTGATTTTTTATGTGTTCTTCAAAAATTCTGTTATTCTGTCGCAGGCGTTTTTCTCCTTATCGAGGAAGAAGTCTGCGTTCTTCTCTTTATACGGGCTGATCGGCTCGCACGAATTTTGAGCGATTTTTCCGATCGCTCTGCATAACTCGGACTTATTTACCGTAAACTCGCCGAAACCGTTTTCAAACGGAATATCCAGTTCTCTGTAATCGTTCATTCCCGCCTTAAACTCCTTAACATCCGGGAGAAAATAAACTATCGGACGGTTGAGATAGACAAAGTCAAACACAAACGACGAATAATCCGTTATAAAAATGCTGTATTCGTCAATCGGACGGTTTTGTGCAAACGATATTCTCGAAGAGTCAAATTTAAAACAGTCCTTATAGGGTTCAAAGATCGGATGCAGTTTAAATTCAAGCGTCAGGCCGTTTTTCTCGAGCAATTCCTCCAGCTCGGGGCTTTCAAGAAATTCCTGTGTCTTTATAAAATACTCTGACTTTTTAAACTTTTGCTTGTCGGGAATCCAGCCGCCGCCCGCCTTGTGCGAAATCAGATACTTACGCCACGACGGAGCAAGAAGAATAATCTTTTTCGCCCTTTCACCGTCGGTATCAACCCTGTCGTATCTCGGCATTTTGCTCTTGATCAACGCATCTTCGGGGAAGAAATAATTCTCGGTAAAATTCTTTTCCTCGTAACTTGTGGAGATGACCTCACCCGTGACATCGAGCCGATCGTATGAATATTTCCACGGCAAATGTGCGTGAAGAACACCGTGCTGAAGATAATATACGTCGCCGCCGAAAAGATCAATATATTCGGGATAGATATCACCGTAATAAGGAAGATAGTTTTCGTTTTCTATAAAAGCAGTAATTATTTTTTCAGCGTTCAAATACATCAGCTTATGTTTTGTCGAACGGAATGCAATAAGAAATTTTTGTTGTTCCGGGGTAAACTTATCCCTCACAGCATCAATCGAACCGTTGACAACATAATAGCGTTCGACGCCGTCGTCAATTTCAAAGTCATGGACAAACTGATAATATCCGTTGTCAACTCCGACTCCCTTGCAGTCGTGATAAAGCCAAATGCGCTTTTTCGACATAAGGTAATTGATAAACCTTACCGCAAAAACCTTTTTGTTTCTTCTGAGATATTTTTTCAGCTCGGCTTTTCGGTATTTCTTTTCCGCCTTTCGATCGGCTTTTTCAATAACAATACATCTTTCACTCATCTTACAGCTAAAGCCGTTGAGGACAAAGTGCTTGCGGTTATTGTTAAACGGAACCCATTCTCCGCAGGAGAAGTCGATCGGATATGACCTTTCGCCGATCTCAACGGTAAACGAAAAAGACAGACGCTTGTCGGTATTAAAAATCTTGCGGAAGCCCCACGCCGTGTTGTTTCTTATTCTTGCACCGTTATAGCAGAAAGAACATTCTCTGATTTCAAGCGGTTCGTTTGAACTTCTTTCTCTGAGAATCAGAGTCGGTTTCTCGCAGTAATCGAACACAGGCGAAGAAATATATCCGCAGACCTCGACCCCGCTTTCACGAACCTTATACTTTGTAATTATGAGATCAATATGATCCGATTCAAAAAGCGTACTATCTCCGTGTTTAAGTTTCAGCGTTTTAGTCGCTTCACACTCAAGATCGCCCTTATATTTCATCGAAATCAGATAGAAAATATTCTCTTTTGCGGAGTCGGGGAAATTGAGAATGATATCATCATCGGTTTTTTGAAGAAGATTTTCAATCCGTTGTATCTCCCTTCGATACGTATCACCCTCAATGTGATAAGGCAAAAGGCAGTCCTTAACGATCCTGCGAAGCATATCCTCGCAAAAAAGTGCCTGAACATATCGTGGAACAGTCTCGTAATCGGCAAAAATATTCTCCCATCTGCCGATAAACGAATCAAAATAAAGCGAACATTCAAGATTCTTGCGTGTTCCCGAGGGATTGTCTGTTTTTCTGTACTCACATCCGCCGACAAATCCAAGCGTCATTTTGTCCTTAACGCAGTCGATGCAGAAATTCAACGTTTCAAGATCACAGGTGACATCGGCATCGAAAAGAATATTTTCATCTCCCCTGTTTTTGACCGCAATATTTATTTCATCGGGACAGAGATATTTATTATCGGAACTTTCGAGATCATAAACCGTTGAATCGCCGTCTTTGTACCTGTAACTTTTTTTCTTTCTGTTTCCGTTTATATAAGGAACAAGAGCGTATGTAACAATGTCCGTCTCTTCAAAATGCTCTTCAAAAAAGTTTGTTATTTTTTTTAACGTGTCCGGCGTTATTGAATCGTCGGCGTCAAGAAAAGCTATATATTTGCCGGTTGCGGCAGTAATTCCGCTGTTTCTCGCCGATCCTGCACCATGGTGCTCCTGCGTAATTACAGAAGCGAAGTTATTCTCAAGCGCAAAATTCTTTACAATATCGGTCGATCCGTCCGTACTTCCGTCGTTAACAAGCAAGACCTCCAGCTTTTCCTTATCAATCGTCTGATTCGATACGGATTCAAGGCATTTGCCGATTGTGTCCTCACAATTATAAAACGGAATTATTAATGTAATCATTTTCTCTGTACCGCTCATTTTCATCACCGAATAGATTATAACCCGAGATCGCTTTTTTTGCAACATTCTTTGTGAATAAACAGCGTAATATCCGTCAAAAATCCTCACGGGTGATGTTATGAAAAATAAAGTCATTAAGGCAGAAAGCAAAGCGCTGATCAGCGGAAAACGCGGCAAGGCATTGCTGATAGTGCTTTTCGGAATTCTCTTTTGCGCTGTTATGACAGCAATAATTTTCGGAGCAATTTTTATTTCACGTGTTTTTAAAGATTTCGGCGTCGGGGTTACAATTG
>USJJ01000189.1 GCA_900554995.1 uncultured Ruminococcus sp.
GTTGTGCTCGGCAAGGAATGTAAAACGCTTTTCGGGAGCGATTACATCACCGACGAGCTTTGCGGCTTAAAATTCAATCTCTCTCCCCTTTCGTTTTATCAGGTCAATCACGACGGAGCGGAAATACTTTACGCCAAAGCCAAGGAATATGCCGCTCTCACGGGCAGTGAAACTCTCGTTGACCTCTACTGCGGAACAGGCACGATCGGTTTGACAATGGCAAAGAATGTAAAACAGCTCATCGGCGTCGAGATTATTCCGCAGGCAATTGAAAATGCAAAAGAAAATGCAAGGCTTAACGGCATTGATAATGCGGAATTTATTTGCGCCGATGCGGCACAAGCGGCGGCAACTCTGCTTGAAAGAGGAGTAAAACCCGACATTGTCATTCTTGACCCTCCGAGAAAGGGCTGCGACGAAGCATTGATAAAAACCGTCGCCGAGATGTCACCCGAGAGAGTAGTTTATGTCTCCTGTGACAGCGCAACCCTCGCCCGTGACTGCCAACGCTTTGCCGCCCTCGGCTATAATACCCTCGCCGCCACCCCCGTCGATATGTTCCCCCACACGGCACATGTGGAATGTATTACATTGTTGACGAAAGGAAAATAAATTATGATGCCCGTAAATGTCAGCAGGTTATCGAAGAAAACGCAGGGATGGATTTGCATTATTACCGGTCTGATTGTAGGAACTGTGTTTACATTCGGTATGCAATATTGGAACTCGCCGATTACAAGGAGTGAGGCAAAATATACCGAGGCGGTTTTTTCCTCTTATGAAGAGGTTTACAAAAACGGGAGCATTAATAAATTGATCATACACTTTGAAAATTATGATGATTTAAGCATTCACAACACCTGTTGCAGTCAGCAGGTCATTGACGGTATATGTTCTCTTAAGCGGGGAGAAAAATTAAAGATATACTATCACCCCAAAAGCGGCAATATTATGGAACTTCTTTGCAAAGGAAAAGCAATTCTTCAATTTGAAGATGCCTCCCAAAGGCTGTCCCGTAACAGGCAAGGCTTTACGGCACTCGGAATATTTATGTATGCCGGAGCGGTTTTCGGCGTCGTTATACTGATCAAAGAACGAAAAAATTAAAAAGGTGCGATAACAACGTCGCACCTTTAATTTTTTTATGAAATCGGATTGATCAAGGCATACATCACAATTTGTGCGGTGCTGTCTTATCTTTCACTAAGGATCTTATTATCAAAGCCGCTCCTGTCAGCAATCCGACAGCGGCAGCAATCGCCGCAATTCTCGTAGGAGCAATACTTTCGTGAACGCACCGATTGTACTCATCTATTGAAACAAGAACTTCATCATCGCAGGAAAGACCGACAACATTTACGAAAAAGGCTTCGTTCAATTGCTTCTCATCGTCTTTTTGTATTGTCAAATAAGCCTTTTTACCGGGCTTTAACCCGATTGACTGCAAACGATCGGAAAACTCGATCGGCACACGGAACAGATCAATATACTCATATGTATCTATAATTATAAAATCGCCAGTTCCGGCTGAATTGTCAGATTTTATATGTTGTATCGTCACCGGCAAACTTACTGTGTCCGCCTCTTTGATCTTATCCACTCTGCTGATCATCAAAAGAATCCCCAGCATTCCAACAGAAAAAATCAACATTAAGCAGATAAAAAATATTTTTATTCTTTTATTTTTCATATAGCATTTCCTTTCATAAGACAGTATATCACAGATGATGCATTATCGGCAAGATCATAATAACCAGCCGTTTCGCCAAAAGGGTTTGTCCCTTCGTACAGTAGCCGACGAGAATTCAAAATATGACATAACTTTTTATATGTTCCCGTTTCTTATATAAAAAATCGGAAAAGTTTTTGCTTCTCCGATTTGAACAATTATTCGGTTGTATTTTTGTCAAAAGTCTTACGCCTTACAGTTCAAATGAGATCATTTTATTAATCGAATTTTTCATCAATTATTCTTGCGGCTTCCTCCCCGAAATAATATATCGCATTCAGCGGTGCAGGGAGAAAATACAGTGAATCTTTCAGCTTTTCACTCAAGCTTTCAGGCGGCGAAAATTTTCTTCCGTTCATTGAAAAAAAGATTTCTTCATTCTCTCTTTCGGACACTATTTTTGCCGTTCTCACTCCGCTTTCCATATACTCCGTGTTCACCTTTGTGACCGCAAGTCCGGACGCAACAAGAATCGCCGCCGTTATTACCGCCGTCACGCTTATAAATGTATCGGTTATTTTTGCAAACTGCGTTTTATAGCTTTTCATTTTTTCACCTCAAAAAAATTCTTGGCAAAAAAAGTTTTTTTATTCAATTTTTTTCGGAATAAATTACTCCTTTGAGCTCACAATAACTCAAAAGGAGTGGTAAATTTATGCCTGAAATTTTTCTTCCTCAAAAAATTTATTTCGGTGAAAATTCAATTGAAAAATTTACACGCAACGACTTTGAAAGCGTGCTGATCATTTCCGATAAGGACGATGCAAAAAAATATGAATTTGCCGAAAAAATTAAAGAGAGCTTTGGCAAAAAGGTTCCCGTTGTCGAGTTGATAATTGAACCCGATCTCGGCTCTCTTCACGAAAGGTCGATAAAATACATTTCAGAAAATGAAACGGATCGAATTGTCGCAGTCGGAAGCGCAGGACTGATAGACACAGCAATGCTCCTGTCCTATCAAAGCGGTATCGGTTTTTCTGCCGTTCCGTTTTTCTCATCGAGCGCATTGACCGACTTTGAAGAAACAAAGTATAAAACATACCGTACCTCGCCGAAAGAGGTTGTGCTTGATCCCGAGCTTACGATGCAAATTGATTCGGGCACGGTTGCTTATGACTCCCTGTCGTGCTTTGCCTATGCGGTTGACTCTCTTATCTGCGGCGGTAACGCCGTGATCGGCTCGCTTGCGCTTTCAAGCGCCGCAGAAATTCTCAACAATGCCGTCGGCGCATACCGCGGCAATTTCAAATCCATTCAAAGGCTGCAGTACGCAATGTACTATGCCGTGCTGGCATCTCGCAACACCGACTGCGCCGAATCATCTTCACTTGAAGAGGTCACGTCATTCTTCACTCAGCTCGGAATTTCAAAGCAGACGGCGGCGGCAATCTGTATACCCGAAATTGCAGAATACTATCGCAGTGAAATTCCGAGTGAGCTTGCACGAATGACGGGGCTTTTTCGTTCGGGTGAGGACAGTCTTTACGCGGTTGACCGGCTTGTTGAACGCATCCGCAGAGTGCAGGCGGCACTGAATATTCCCCGTTCAATCAGTTCGATCTGCTCCGAGAATGAGCTGTACCATGCATTTTGCGAGAACACTCACCTGCCGACCGAATTGCTTGATATCTGCTATTATGGCAGCTTTAAATTTATGAAGCTGTAAGCCTTACACAAACGTGGCTTTTTCAATCTCCTTTTTCAGCCTTGCGATTATCTTCTTTTCAAGCCTTGAGATATAGCTCTGCGAGATCCCGAGCATATCGGCGACCTCTTTCTGAGTGCGTTCCTTGCCGCCG
>USJJ01000190.1 GCA_900554995.1 uncultured Ruminococcus sp.
CCTGCCTCTTTACGGATAATCTTTGCAAGGTAATCGGCAACCTGACCCTCATCGGTCGAATCGGTAACTCCGTTCTGGATGAACCTTATCATCTCGGCAGCCTTAATATTTGCACCGCCGTGCTTCGGTCCCTTGAGTGCGCCCATACCCGCAGCAATCGCTGCGTAAGTATCTGTTCCGCTGGAGGTCAGCACTCTTGTTGCAAATGTCGAGTTGTTACCGCCGCCGTGCTCTGCGTGAACCATAAGGCAGAGATCGAGGAGCTTTGCCTCGTCGTCCGTAAAGGTTTTGTCCGAACGGATCGAGCGAAGAATTGTTTCTGCTGTTGACTGATCCGGCTTTGCGGGGTGGATATACATACTCTTCTTGAGGTAATGCCTCCTCTTAACCTGATATGCATATGCCATAATGATCGGAAGCTGACCGACAAGCTGAACGGACTGACGGACAACATTTTCAAGCGATGTGTCGTCGGGCGACTCATCATAGGAATAAAGAGCAAGAATCGTCCTCGTGATCTTATTCATAATGTTAGGGGAGGGAGCTTTCATCATTGTGTCCTCGATGAAATCCTCGGGAAGATTACGGCTGACTGCAAGGATATCCTTGAAACGTGCCAACTGTTCCGTAGTCGGAAGCGAACCGAAAATGAGCAGCCATGCGACCTCCTCATAGCCGAATCTGTTTTCCTGCTGACAGTGTTTTACAATCTCCTGCATATCGAATCCGCGGAAATAGAGATGACCCTCTTTGGGTACTCTTTCGCCGTCCTCTATGTAGTAACCGTCAACGGAGCTGATCTTTGTGATACCTGCCATAACGCCTGTTCCGTCGGAGTTACGCAGTCCTCTTTTTACATTGAAACGATTAAAATAATCGGGATTTATTTTATAACTTTTGTTGAGCTCTTCAACCAATGACTGAGTTGTCTGATCTGTTAAGGGATTTATAAAAGAGTTCATTATTTCACCACCAATATATTTTCAGATTATTATACTATATTATATATATCAAAGTCAAGAATTGAAAAACAAATAAACTGTAAACAAGGTGAATATTTGTATATTTTTTCATAAAATTCAATGAAGCCTGCGCATAATTATACGCAGGCTCCGAGCTGTTTTATCAAAGCAGATTAATGCCGTTTGTCTTGCAGTCGTTGACCATTTTTTCGGGCCAGAGGGAGACCTGAACCTCACCGATATGAGCCTTTTCAAGGATCAACATACTGAGTCTTGACTGACCGATGCCGCCGCCGATTGTCAGCGGAAGAGTTCCGTCGGCAATGCCCTTATGGTAGTCGTACTTCATCCTGTCCTCGGCGTCAGCCGCCTTAAGCTGATAAGCGAGGCTCTCGGAGTCAACACGAATACCCATTGAGGAAACCTCGAATGCGTGTCGGAGCGTTTCATTCCAGAAAAGCAAGTCGCCGTTGAGCTTCCAGTCGTCGTAGTCGGGCGCTCTGCCGTCGTGCTTTTCGCCGTTTTTAAGCCTGCCGCCTATTTTCATAACGAAAACCGCGCCGTATTCCTTTGCGGCGGCATTCTCGCGCTCTTTAGGCGTTAGATCGGGATATTTTTCTTCAAGCTCATAGGTCGATACAAAGCTTATAAAATCCGGCAGCTTTGTATCAAGCACAGGGTACTTTTCCTTAACGGCCGCAGCCGTGCGCAGAATTGCACCGTAAATGCTCCTTACGGTGGCCTTTAAATATTCCTCGTTTCTGTCCTCTGCGGTTATAACCTTTTCCCAGTCCCACTGGTCGACATATATCGAGTGAATATTATCGCATATTTCATCGCGGCGGATAGCGTTCATATCGGTGTAAAGTCCCGTATGTATCGGGAAGCCGTAGCGCATAAGCGCCATACGCTTCCATTTTGCAAGGCTGTGAACCACCTCGGCTATTTCGCCGGTTTCCTTAATATCAAAATCAACCGGGCGCTCAACACCGTTTAGATCGTCGTTTATTCCGCTGCCGCGCTTTACAAAAAGCGGCGCCGAAACGCGGGATAAATCAAGCGAGGCGCAAAGCTCCGAAGAAAACTTTTCCTTAACAAGCGCTATTGCGTTCTGCGTATCAAACTCGCTGAGCTTAGAAATATATTTTTCCATACATTTATTCCCCTTTAATTACGAAATGCTGCCGACAGTGCGCGGGTAAAGAATAACGTCACGAATGTTCTGAACGCCCGTAACGTACATAATAATGCGCTCAAGCCCAAGCCCGAAGCCGCTGTGCGGAACAGAGCCGAAACGGCGCAGAGCTATATAATGCTCGTAATCGTCAAGCGACATATTGCGCTCCCTCATAGCGGCAAGCAGCTTATCAAGGTCAGCCTCTCTCTCGCTGCACCCGATAATTTCGCCCACGCCGGGGACCAAAAGATCGGTAGCGGCAACGGTTTTGCCGTCGGGGTTCTGTTTCATATAGAACGACTTAATATCCTTGGGGTAATCGGTTAAAAATACCGGCTTTTTGCAAACCTCTTCGGAAATATAGCGCTCGTGCTCGGTCATAAGGTCTAAGCCCCATTCCACGGGGTACTTAAATTCCTTGCCCGATGCTTTAAGTTTTTCTATTGCCTCGGTGTAGGTCATAATCGCGAAATCGTGGTTTGCCACGGCGGTGAGCTTTTCAACAAGCCCGTTTTCAAAATGCTTATCGAAGAATTTAAGCTCCTCGGGGCATTTTTCAAGCACGGTTTTAATTATGTGCTTTATAAGCGCCTCGGCAATTTCTATAATATCGGGCAGCTCTGCAAAGGCAACCTCCGGCTCAACGTGCCAGAACTCAGCCACATGGCGCGGGGTATTGCTCTTTTCGGCGCGAAAGGACGGACCGAATGTGTAAATTTTACCGAGCGCCATTGCGGCAACCTCGCCCTCTAACTGACCCGAAACGCTCAAAGACGCGCGCCTGCCGAAGAAATCATCGGCGTAATATTCCTCTTCCGATTTATAATCGTTGCTGTAGCCTATTGTTGTGACCTTGAACATTTCGCCCGCGCCCTCGCAGTCACTCGCGGTGATAAGCGGGGTGTGCACATACACAAAGCCGCGGCTCTGGAAAAACTCGTGAATACAGGCAGAAACCACCGAACGCACCCTGAAAACAGCGTTGAATGTGTTAGTTCTCACGCGCAGGTGCGGTATTGTGCGGAGATATTCAAGCGTGTGGCGCTTTTTTTGCAGCGGGTAATCGGGCGGGCACTCGCCCAAAACGGCAATGCTTTCGGCGTTTATCTCAACAGAATCCGCCGCAACTGCGGATTTTACCGCTTTACCCGTTACCTTAAGCGCCGTTCCGAGTTTCATATAATCCGAAATATCATCAAAATCGGCTTTATTTATAACTATCTGTAAATGCTTGAGCGTTGTGCCGTCGTTAAGCTCTATAAACGCCATACTCTTAGAATCGCGCGAGGTTCGCACCCAGCCGCATACCGTGACCTGCGTTTCAAGCAGACTGCTGTTTTTGAAAATTTCCGAAATGTCTGTATGTTTCATTTTTTCGTCCCCTTTTA
>USJJ01000191.1 GCA_900554995.1 uncultured Ruminococcus sp.
AACAGATCCTTTTCCGCCGAAAAGGGTACGCTGAGGGGTCTCCATTGCCAGGTTAACCCGACATCACAGAGCAAGTTGCTGACCTGTATCAGGGGCGAGATAATGGACGTTGCGGTCGATATCCGCAAGGGCTCGCCGACATATATGAAGTGGACATCCGTTATCCTAAGCGGAGAGAATAAGAAATCTTTCTTTATTCCCAAGGGCTGTCTGCACGGCTTTGTCACCCTCACGGACGACGTTGAGGTTATGTATAAGGTCGATGAATTCTACTGCCCCGGGGATGACAGAAGCATTAAGTTTGACGATCCGGAGATCGGCGTTGACTGGGGTATTGAGAATCCCATTCTTTCAAAGAAAGATCTGTCCGCACCGCTTCTCAAGGACAGTGACGTCAGCTTCGATTTTTGAGGGTTCAGGATGAAGATACTTGTTACAGGATATAACGGTCAGCTCGGATACGATGTTGTTAAGGAGCTGAATTTGCGCTCGGTTGAATGTAAGGGCGTTGACCGTGAAGATTTTGATATAACCGATCGTGAGCAGACTGTTGATTATATTTGCGGTTATGCTCCCGATGCGGTGATCCACTGTGCGGCATACACTGCCGTTGACAGGGCGGAGGACGACGAAGAAAACTGCCGCAAGGTCAATGTTGACGGAACGGAGAATATTGCCGTTGCCTGTGAAGAGCTCGGCGCAAAAATGCTCTATGTCAGCACCGATTACGTTTATGGCGGAGCAGGCGACGAACCGTTTGAACCGAGCGATGCAACTCAGCCGAAAAATGTTTACGGAGTTACAAAGCTCGGCGGCGAAAAGGCGGTTATGAAGCACCTTGAGAAATATTTTATCGTCAGAACCTCGTGGGTTTTCGGAATAAACGGAAAAAATTTTGTAAAGACAATGCTCCGATTGGGAAGTGAAAAGGACGAGCTGAACGTTGTTTGCGACCAGATAGGCTCGCCGACCTATACTCCCGATCTTGCACGGCTTATCTGCGATCTTATTGTGACGGATAAGTACGGCATATATCACGGGACGAATGAAAACTATTGTTCCTGGGCGGAATTTGCTTCGGAAATTATGAAACTCGGCGGAAGAAAGGCGAAAATCAATCCCGTTCCGTCATCGGAATATCCCGTCAGGGCGGAAAGACCGCATAATTCAAGGCTTAGCAAAAAATGTCTTGATGACGCAGGAATCAAACGGCTGCCGACATGGCAGGACGCTTTAAACAGATTTTTAAAAGAATTGGGTGAATTAAATGAAATTAACTCTTGTTGTTCCTTGCTTTAATGAAGAAGAAAGTGTAATTGAATTTTATTCGGAGGTTACACGTGTTTTTAAGGACAAGGTTGAGGATTATGAACTGGTATTTGTAAACGACGGAAGCCGTGACAAAACACCGCAGATACTCAGAGCTATATACGAAAAGGCAGATAATGTCAAGGTTGTCAATTTCTCACGTAATTTCGGCAAGGAGGCGGCGATTTACGCCGGCTTGAAGCAGTCGAGCGGAGACTATACCTGCGTTATTGATGCCGACCTTCAGCAACGCCCCGAGGTTGTGCTTGAGATGAAGCAAATTCTTGATGAAAATGCGGATATTGACTGTGTCGCCGCTTATCAGGGAGAGCGTAAGGAGAGTAAGCTTTTGATTTTCTTCAAGGATAAGTTCTACGAGATAATCAACAAGCTCTCGGATGTTGAGCTTTATCCCGGAGCAAGCGATTTCAGACTTATGCGCCGTCAGATGCTTGACTCCGTGCTCAGTATGTCGGAATACAGCCGCTTTTCAAAGGGCATTTTCTCGTTCGTCGGCTACAATACGAAGTATATTCCCTATGAGGTTCAGGAGCGTGCGGCAGGTACGTCAAAATGGTCGTTTATGAAGCTCTTTAGATATGCGATTGAGGGAATAGTCGGCTATTCGACGTTGCCCCTCAAGGCGGCTTCCTATGCCGGAGTCGGTTTGATGGGTATATCTGTGCTCTACCTTATAATTGCACTGATTGTCGGTGCGGTTGTCGGAGAAATCACAGCGACAATAGCTATAATCACCCTGATTCTTTTCCTCAGCGGATTAAATTCGCTTTTCCTCGGAATCATCGGCGAATATCTTGCAAGAACGTATTTGCAGGTCAAGGACAGACCTGTCTATATAGCAAAAGAAATCCTCAGCTATGAGGACAAAGATAAAGGAGCAGAATAATGAAGCATTACGAATCGCTTATTATCGGTCATATCACAATGGATCACGACACGGACTATCTCGGCAACGAAACGCTTGCTATCGGCGGAGCTGTAATATATTCCTCCGCATCGGCTTATGCACTCGGTCACAAGGTTGCCGCTTTGACAAAGATCAACCCTGCGGACAGCGAGAGACTTACATATTTCACAATCCCGAAAGAGGATATATATTGCATTATGTCCGAGTCGTCGTGCATGATGGATAATCAGTATTTCACCGCTGACAAGGAACGCAGAAAATGTATGTGTATCAGCGTCGGAACTCCGTTCACGATTGATGATATTCCCGAGGACGTTGAGGCTGATATCTATCATTTTGCAGGACTGCTCTACGGTGATTTTACAAACGAAATGATTATCGAGGCTTCCAAGAGAGGTAAGGTTGCCGTTGACGTTCAGGCTCTTCTGCGTCATGTTAACCTTGAGGATCACACAATGTTCTTTGAGGATTGGAAAGAGAAAAAAGAGGTTCTCCCTTACATTGAGTACCTCAAGACGGATGCCGCCGAGGCTGAAATTCTTACAGGCCTTACGGATAGATATGAGGCAGCGAAGCTTCTTCATTCGTGGGGAGCAAAGGAAGTTGTCATTACTCACAACACCGAGGTTATCGCATATGACGGCAAGGAATTTTGCTCGTGTCCGATCCGTGCAAGAAATCTCAGCGGACGTACGGGACGCGGCGACACAACCTTTGCGGCATATATGACCGAAAGACTTCAGCACTCAATGAAAGACGCTCTTCTCTATGCGACCGCAACGGTTTCCAATAAGATGGAGATTCCCGGACCGTATAAGGGAACAAGAGCCGACGTTGAAAAGTATATTAAGGAGTTTTACACTGACGTAAAATAAAGAGAAAATGGAAAATGTAAATTTGAAAGAGAAAAAGGAAAGAATATGGTACTGGGATACCGTGAAGTTTCTGATGATACTTGCGGTTGTTATAGGACATTGTATTGAAAGGATGACGCTTTCCGGCGAGAAAGGGCTTGTACCGCTGAGCCTGTTCATTTATACATTTCATATGCCGATGTTCCTGTTTATATTCGGAGTTTTTCACAATGGAAAAAATACGCTAAGAAAGCTGCTGTTCTATTTCACGGCAGGATATTTGCTTAAGGTATATTCGTATTTTTCGTCCCTGTTAATAAACGGCAAGGCAACGTTCATCCCGTTCTATAACGGAGGAGTACCGTGGTTTATGTTCGTTCTCGCTTGGTACACGCTGATTGCTTGGCTGCTGAGAA
>USJJ01000192.1 GCA_900554995.1 uncultured Ruminococcus sp.
TTTTCCTTAATTTTTTTACAATTATTCATATAATAGCCGTTTTCTTCAAGAGCCGCAATACCTGCCGCCGCCGTCAAACGGTTGACATTATACGGATTCGTCGAATATTTAACCGTGTTCAGGTCGGCAATGAGCCTCGCGTTACCGATGCCGAAGCCGAGCCTTGCGCCTGCCATCGAGCGTGACTTTGAAAATGTGCCTGTAACAAGCAAATTATCGTATTTCTTGATAAGCGGCACCGCACTCCGACCGCCGAAGTCGATATATGCCTCGTCGATAATGACAACATTATCGGGATTACTCTTCACAATTTTTTCGATTGTTTCAAGGCTGAGAGCGAGTCCTGTCGGCGCATTCGGATTGGCAATCACAACGGTTTCGTTTACTGTCATATAGTCACTCGGGTCAAGTGTAAAGTCCTCTTTGAGTGGAATTTCCGTATAAGGTATATGATTAAGCTCGGCAAATACGGGATAAAATCCGTAGGTAATGTCTGCAAAACGAAGCGGATTTTTCTCGTCCGCAAATGCCATAAATGCGAAATTAAGCACCTCGTCCGAGCCGTTTGTCATAATTATTTCATCGGCATTTATTCCGAAAACCTCTGCCGCCTTTTTTCTCAAGGCGACGCACTCGGGATCGGAGTAAAGCTGAAGTCTGCCCGCCTCTGCGCCGACCGCATCCGAAACCGCCTGCGACGGAGGAAACGGGGACTCATTTGTATTGAGCTTTATATATTTTTTATCCTGCGGCTGTTCACCCGGAGTGTAAGGAACAAGTGAAGAATATTTCTCCGAAAAAAATCTACTCATTATTTTTCGAAACGCACCGTTGCGCTCTTGCCGTGTGCGCTCAGTCCCTCCTTATTTGCAAAGTAAGATATCTTGTCCGCCACCTTTTCGAGTGCGGCAGAGGAATAATATGTAAACTGCGATTTTTTAACGAAATCATCAACCGAAAGCGGTGAAGAAAATCTTGCAGTTCCACTCGTCGGAAGAGTATGGTTCGGACCTGCAAAATAGTCGCCGAGAGCCTCGGGGCAATTCTTGCCCATAAAAATCGAACCCGCGTGCTTTATCTTATCGAGATAATCAAACGGATTATCTACGCAAAGCTCAAGATGCTCGGGAGCAATCTCATTTGCAATGTCAATCGCAAGCAAAAGATTGTTTTCAGCAACGATTATTTTGCCGTTGCTGTCAATTGATGCCCTTGCAATTTCCTCACGCGGAAGAAGCGGAATCTGCTTTTCAAGCTCGTCGCTTACAGCCTGAGCAAACTCCTTGCTGTCCGTTACAAGAACAGCGCTTGCCATCTTGTCGTGTTCTGCCTGAGAAAGAAGATCGGCGGCAACAAATTTCGGGTTGCAGGTTGAGTCTGCAACAACAAGAATTTCGCTCGGACCTGCAATCATATCAATTGAAACCTTGCCGAAAACCTGCTTTTTAGCCTCGGCTACAAAAGCGTTGCCCGGGCCTACGATTTTATCAACCCTCGGCACGCTCTCGGTTCCGTAAGCGAGAGCGGCAATTGCCTGAGCTCCGCCGACCTTGAAAATACGGTCAACGCCTGCGATTGACGCTGCGGCAAGAATTACGGGGTTGACCTTTCCGTCCTGCCTCGGGGGAGTTACCATAACGATCTCGGGGCAGCCTGCAATCTTTGCAGGGATGCTATCCATCAGAACCGTCGAAGGATAAGCCGCCGTGCCGCCCGGGACATAAAGTCCGACCTTTTCAATCGGCATAACCTTTTGACCGATTACAACGCCGTCCTTATCGTTGATCACAAAGCTCGAGCGAACCTGTTTTTCATGGAATGCGCGTATATTCTCGGCAGCCTCGGTCATTATTGAAATAAACTCGGGATCAACAATTTCGAGAGCCTCGTCAATTTCATCCTTCGTGACCTCAAGACTTGCAAGCTCCGCCTTGTCAAATTTTTTTGAATACGCAAAGAGTGCCTCATCTCCGTTTTTTCTGACATCCGAGATTATATCGGCAACTATGTCCTCAACGTTCGCCGAAATATTATCCCTTGCAAAGATCTCACTGTTCGGCACCTCGCCGTAGTTATATATCTTAATCATTTTCAACCTGCTCCTTTATGCTTGCAACGATATTTTCGATCTGCTCTCGTTTGAAATTATACGCCGATTTGTTGGCAATCAATCTTGCGCTGATCGGGAGGAATTTAGTCTTGACCTCAAGATTATTTTCTTTAAGCGTTGTTCCCGTCTCGACAATATCGACTATCACATCCGAAAGTCCGAGGATTGGGGCAATCTCAATTGAACCGTTCAGCTTGATTATATCAATATCACGTCCGATACTGTCGTAATAATTCGACGCAATATTCGTGAATTTTGTTGCAACTCTCAGCGTGCGTGTGCCGTCATCATTAAAATTTCTCGGACCTGCAACCGCCATATGACATTTGCCGATGTTCAGGTCAAGCAATTCATAAACATTCGGCTCGTATTCAAGCAAAATGTCCTTGCCTGCAACGCCGATATCTGCCGCTCCCCTTTCAACATAAATTGAAACGTCGGAGGGCTTGACCCAGAAATATCTCACCTGCTTTTCTTCGTTTTCAAAGATAAGCTTTCTGTTGTTTTCCTTTATTGAGGGACATTCAAAGCCCGCCGCTTCAAACATCGCATAAACCTTTTCACCGAGTCTTCCTTTCGGCAGAGCCACATTAAGCATTTGAATCCCTCCTTAAATCCATCTTTTCTTTATATCTGAGCTTTTCCGGAACCGTTTTCTGTGCGCTGACCGTTTTGCCCGAGCGTATCAGCTCGCCGACCTTATCCGCAACCGCCTTGCACTCGGTCTCGTCATCATAAATCAACAAAACATCCACGTCGTAGTCTGCATTTTCCGTTTTAAGCTGTTCAAGCAGATCAAGGTAAAGTGCAAATCCGATTGCTCCGGACTTTCTGCCCATTTTTTTCATCATTTTGTCGTACTGACCGCCGGCAAGAACGCCGTCGCATATTCCGTCAACAAAGCCTCTGAAAACGAATCCGCTGTAATAATTCATATTGTTCACGACAGAAAAGTCAAAAAGAATTCTATCTGAGAACCGAGAATCATCCAGCATCTTTGAAATTGCTTTCAGCTCTGCAATTTCATCCTCGGAACAAATTCCTTCAAGCTGCGAAAGGACCGCATTGCGCTCGCCGCTTGTCCCGACAAGCGTTGTAAGAACCTTTGCCTTGTCCTCTCCGATCCCGTATTCACCGCAAAGTCTGATAAGATCGTGACTGTTCTTTTCTTCGATCAGCTTTATCGCTCTTTCCGAGAATCCGATTTCCGTGCTGATATCGCCGAGAATTTTCTGTAAAATTCCGAGGTGCGATACGTTAAGAACAAAGCGATCGGAGATCTGTGCCAGCGTCTCGGCAGCAAGGCTGATAACCTCATAAATGTCGTAAAAGCTGAGATCTCCTATGCACTCGAGACCAGCCTGCATAATCTCCTTATATCGGTGAGTGTTCTTTG
>USJJ01000193.1 GCA_900554995.1 uncultured Ruminococcus sp.
CCACTGTTTCCGCGTGTTCCGTGTTTGTCTGTGGTCAAAACTGTGGTCAGAAGCATTATTCAAGACTTTTTCCAAGGGATTTACCGGGTACTGCCGGAGTGCCTGATTTTTCTTTTTCTCTAAAAATCCGTAAATGGTCACCCCTGTGGTCACCCGCTCTTCTTTGTATATACCGGCGTGCCATTCTGAATCCGTTTGTGACACAAACTGTGGTCAGAATCAAAGCCCACAAAATCAGTTTTTGCGATGCAGTAGACAAAGAAAAGGAATTTGAAAATTCCGGCTGTGACTTTGAATCAGGCTTGCAATTCCGTGCGCATATAATCGGATACAACGCCACGAAAACCAAAGCAATGTTGCCTATTTTTCAATCAGATCTTCCATCGTGCAGCCGAGAGATTTTGCAAGGCGATACACGGTCTCGACACTTGCTTTATTGATGTCCTTGTTGCGCTGCTCATACATTTGAACAGAGCGAAGACTGACGTCTGCTTTTTTTGCAAGCTCCGCTTGTGTGCATCCGTATGCGGTGCGAATGCGTTTCAAATTGGTTTCCGCGTAGTATTCGCGTATTCGCTTGTCAACGACATCAACGAATTTTGTAATGTCTGCTTCGTGAAGAGGATGATACATTTGCAGCAGGTCGTCATAAGAGAAAACCCTGAAGATTTCACTGTATTTTCTGCCCGAATACCATTGATAGTAAGCAACAGCCCAACCGATCCAGTATTCTTTTGAACGGTCGAACCGTTCTTTTTGCTTTGGGGAAAGCTCTTTGCCCGTCGTTTCCGATATGATTTCGGAGGCAATTTCAATTCCGCTCATTCCCGCAAGGGCAGCGGGCTCTCCGTTTTCCATACGACCGGAGACAGTGCTTGCCGAAAACAGCTTGATAAAATCGTTGCCGGCAATGCCGCAGGTATTGATGGCGTAATCGAAGGCATCACCCAACACGGACTGTGCTTTATTCAGATATATTTCTTGGTATGCGCGAGTCATCGTTTGTAATCCCTCCTCTTATAATATCCTGTATATACAAGCCGTCGCTTTCTTCTTCAAGCAGCTCAAGATACAGTCGGTTCGCCTCATCGTCTCTTGCTTTGCGGAGAACATAAAACTCTTCTTTTTCGGCAACGTCGAACCCCTCAAATCGAATGCGGGAAAAAGCGAATTGCGATTTGAGAACAATCTGTTCGCCAAGCTTTCCGAGCTTCATTGCAGCTGCAAGCTGTTCAACGGAGATTGCATTGTTCAGAAAGGATTCCGCATAATCAAAATATGAGTCATCCGCACGGTAGCCGGTAACGATATCGAAAGCATTTACGTTTATGCCGAAATTGTCAATCAGATATTTTTTCGCTCTTCTTGCAATGGGCGTCTTAATGGAGAACAGGCGATGCTCGACAAGAACGGCGATCCAGTTGAGAATGGTGTAATCGGGGCTGTTCAGATTCAGGATATTCATATATTCGGTATCCAATGTATAACGATTGCAGAAGCCGTCTCTTAAAGAAGAAACCGCCCACTCTTTCGCAAGTTTTTCGGTTTCGGTGCAGTAAAATCCGAGCCCGAAATCATTATTTCTTTTGCCCTCACCGAAAGAGGGTGCTTCTATGACTTTTTCCGAGCCGTGAAATAGGGTGATTATTTTGTTCATATAAGGCTACCTCCGATTATCTTCGCCTACATTGTATCACCAAAGCGACAATTTGTCAAGCGATTGCGAAGAAAAAATATCACCAAAGTGATATTTGCAAAGATATGACTTCGGGAATGACAGTTAGTCGTCCGATCCTTTCGCAAGTTCCGTAAAAGCATCGCGGTATTCCTCAAGAATCCGTTTTGCGGCAGCGTCAATGACCGCGTCGGGATCGGATTTCGGATTGCTGTCCGAAGCATTTTCGCAACTGTCGCCGCAGGGCTTTATAACCGACAATTCCTCAAAGTAATCCGGCGAGGCAAAGCACCGCCTGAGATAATCATGCCCTCCGTCAACCGAGCAAGCTCCGCATCGGCAGGTGACAAACTCGTGGCGGTCAGTCGATTCAATGATGTCTCCGCACAGTTTGCAACGACCGCGGTTATGTATGATTTCGGGCTTGGCGGAATGGTTCTGATAAGTGTCGTGGCTACACATGATTGATATCCTCCGTGAATCAGATTTGTTGAGTGGTTATTTTGAGTATTATACACCTTATGCGCGGCAATGTAAATAATCGGGAGATTAAGAAGATAACCTGAAGGATGAGTTTACAAAAATAAATATCGGCGGCACGTTCTCTTCCCGAGTTTTTGAACTTTATTTCGCTTTATCAGAGCATCAGCACGCAAAAAAATCGATGTTCTTTGAATTTATTCTGTTTTATCCTTGCAATTTGTCGTAAAATATTGTATAATGGATAGGTACAAATATATCCATGTATGAGGTGGAAAATGGCTGCAAGCTACAAAAAATTGTTCAAACTACTGATTGACCGCGAGATGAAGAGCAAGGAGCTCGCCGCAAAGGCAGGAATCAGCCCGGCAACGCTCGCAAAAATGAAAAAAGATGGTGCAACCGTATCGAGCGATGTGCTCGTGAAAATCTGTACGGCACTCGGTTGCACGATGGATGATATATTAGAAATTATCCCTACTAAAGAGAGCAAAGAAGGAAGCATAAACAAATGAATTATATGACAACCAAACAAGCCTCTGAAAAGTGGGAGATATCTGAAAGAACAGTCATTAATTACTGTAAAAAACAGATAATAAAGGGCGCAAAATATGCAGATGAATGGCTCATTCCTGAAAATGCGACGAGACCTATTGTGAAACGAGGCAGAAAGAAAGAGTACAAATTTACTTTTGCCGACTTGTTCTGCGGAGTCGGCGGGTTCCATCAGGCGCTGGCTTCACTTGGAGGAAAATGTGTATTTGCTTGTGATATCAATGAATTGTGCAGAAAGGTGTATGAGAAAAATTATAAAACTGACGGTGATGATTTAATCATTGCAGCTGATATTAGAAAAGTAGCAAGAGAAAACGACTTGCCCCAGTTCGATGTTCTGTGTGGTGGATTCCCGTGCCAGACATTCTCAAAGGCCGGAAAGCGTAGCGGATTTCAGATTATCGAAAACGAAAATGGAGATACAGATGATAGAGGGCAACTCTTTTTCAGAATTATTGATATATTGAACGATCACCCGGAGTGCAATTATGTAATTCTTGAAAATGTACGAAATCTTGCTGACAATGAGGAAAATTGGCGGGTCGTTTGCAATGAACTTAAGGCTTTAGGCTTTATTATTACCGAAAATCCGATAATAGAATCGCCTCATCACTTTGGAATTCCTCAAGTGAGAGAACGTGTATATATTTTAGGTATAAAAGAAACAGCTATTAAAACCGAGGCTCTACGTGAAAACAAGAGAATCACAAGACACATGCTTGGACTTGATAAACATTTTGAGGCGTGCCCTAAAAACTGCATACCGATGCTCTTAGATGCGGTGACG
>USJJ01000194.1 GCA_900554995.1 uncultured Ruminococcus sp.
CCACAGCCTGCGCCCTGGGCTTGGATTCCTCCCAGAAACGTCCGTTGTAAACAAGGAAGTCGGTAGAAGGAGAATAGCGGAGTTTGCCTTCATATTCCCTTGCCAGCACGATAGCCTGTCCTACATCTGAATAGTCGGAAGGCTTGAGAGCAAGTTCCTGATTGTACTGCTCCGGCGGAATATATCCCTCCTGTGCAGATATCTTTTCATAAAAACGCTTTGCGCTGCGCCAAATACCGTCAAGCTCTGACTGTTCCAGCGGCGGCTCACAGCAGCCGGCTGTTTTGATGAAGTGCTGATAATCCTCCCCGGTGTTTCCATAGCGTTTGAGGATTTTGCCCGCGTAGTGTGACATGGTGGCATTGCGGCTGCCTTCCGGAATAACAATGCCGCCATAGCTGCCTGAGTCCATGTTGACATCAAAATCATCATCAGCGAGAAAGGCGGTCAGCGTCATCGGGCCGTCAAAGATCTCTACTTCCGGTATCTTTGTACCAAAGAAGAAACGGGCGGCATCGAGGGCCTTGGTGTCAAAGTACGGAAAGACGGCGTTGACCAGTTTTTTAATTTGCTGTATACAACGGCATCGGTGATTCTGTCAATGGCGAAGAACACATGGAATTTCGGTCGTGCCGCCCTGCCGTTTTTTACCTTCATATTGTTACGGCTGTAATGCACAGCAAAGGCGACTCCCGGAAACGCGGTGGCAACATCGGAAGGATATATCCAGTCTTCGGGATCGTCGCTGTGATCGTTGTCGCAATCTACCGACAGACAGTTTGAGCCGATGAAGTTATCGTTGCTGCGGTAATTGTTTTTGTATTCAGGAAAAAAAGCAAAATTGAGGTGATATTCAATGTTTTCAAGGATGAGGATTACAAAATCTACCGAGAGCTTCTCGAAGAGCGTTGAGCGGCTGAGGAAGGCAATCGAGTCCGCCGACGCAATTGTTATCGGCGCCGGAGCCGGACTTTCAACCTCGGCAGGCTTTAAATATGACGGAGAAAGATTTCACAAATATTTTGCCGATTTTCACGCCCGTTACGGCTTCACCGATATGTATTCCGGCGGATTCTACCCTTACAAAACTCCCGAGGAATACTGGGCGTACTGGAGCAGGTACATCTTTTTAAACCGCTACACGGACGCACCGAACGACCTCCATAACCGCCTTTACGCACTGATAAAGGACAAGGATTATTTCGTCATAACGACGAACGTTGACCATCAGTTTCAAAAGGCCGGCTTCGACAAAAAGCGGCTGTTCTATACTCAGGGCGACTACGGACTTTTTCAATGCTCCGTTCCCTGCCGCAACGAAACATACGACAACGAGCAGACTGTTATTGCAATGTGTGAACAGCAGCACGATATGAAAATCCCGACCGGTCTTGTTCCCGTTTGTCCGCATTGCGGTGCACCGATGACAATGAATCTGCGTGCGGACGATAAATTCGTCGAGGACGAAGGCTGGCACAGAGCCGCCGAAAGGTACGCCGACTTCATTCGGACAAGAGGTAATCAAAAAATACTTTTCCTCGAGCTCGGCATCGGCTACAACACACCCGTCATTATCAAATACCCGTTTTGGCAGATGACGGCAAAAAATCCGAAGGCAACATATGCGTGCGTAAACTACGGCGATGCGGTTTGTCCCTCGGAAATCGAAAAGCAGGCAATCTGCATCGAATCGGATATAAAAAAGGTTATTGATATTCTTTAACAATAAATTAAGGCACAGCAGTTCACAAATTCTGCTGTGCCTTATTCGTTATGATATTGTTTCAAACCTGTCATTGACCTTCTTCGCAACAACAACCATGCGTCCGTTTTGCCTTGAAAACTCGCAGGTTGAGAGCGTTATGAGCTTGTCGCCGTATTTGGCGGTCACGCCCGTATCATAGAACGACAGCTTCTTGCACTTGGCAACGTATTCGTCAAAATCTTCCTTTCGCTCGGCTCGGACAAAGCGATCGTATCTAAACCCATCATCGGAGTAAGCCACCGTCTTGAAGGCGGCAATGACCTCGTATTCACCGAAGCCCTCCATGGTGTCAAAGCGAATGTACTTATGATCACGGTAAAAGTCCTCGTCAATATACTTGCAAAGATCGGTGAACATACTGCCGTTATACATATGATGGCCGTACATTATCAGGTTATCGGAGGTCGCAACATCGCAGTTTTCCTGCATGAACGGCACTCCGAATTTGCTGTACGCCTTTTCAAAGTCATGGTACAAATAGAAATTCGGATTGTTCTTTGACTGCATAACAGGGTAGTTGATTCGGGTATCCGGAACCGTGATCCAGCCGATAAAATCGTTGTTTTGAGCGTATACCTTCGAATATTTATTGTAAGCGGCGGCTTTATTCGCATCCTGCTCCGAGTCGTTCGCCGCCGAGCCGTTTTCACCGTCGGTTTCAACCAGACTTGCAACCCTTTCAAAGGCTTCGGCTCTTCTTTTTTGGTCGATGTATTCCCGAGCAAGTATTACACCCGAGAAAACAAACACGGCGGCGCAGAGGATAATCCCCGCTGTCATCAGCCTTTTTTTCTTTTTAATGTCCATTTTTCACCCCTGCCTTTGACAGCTCTGTATGCAAAATCATTGTCTTTTCAACAGCATTTTCACTATCGAGCTTATATTCGCAAAGAATATCTTCGGATTCAAGGATTTCAATATAAGCCTGTTGTTCGGCCTTAACGGTCTTAAGATGAAGCCTAAGATGAAATTCGTGAAAAGCTGAGTAAAGAACGACGCTATTGCGGCACCTATCGCATCAAAATGAGGAATCAAAATGAAGTTGAGGATCGCACTGAACGCCGCACCCATCAGGTTTATTCCCCACAGGTACTTCTGCTTGTCCTCTGCCAAAATCCAGACGTTTCGAACCGTGCCGATAATGGAAAAGGTAAAATACCAAATCAGGATTTGCAGTATCTTCACGGTGGGCATGAAATCCTTGCCGTACATGACATAGACAATCGGTTTTGCAAACACGGTGAAAGCCACGCTCTGAAGCAATGACAGATATATAACTATACTGTAAAGAGAAATAAGCGATGTTTCGTATTCTTTTTCGTCCTCTTTCTTCTGCTTCAAAATTTCCGGTCTGAACGAGTCTATGATAGCCGTAAATACAAACTGCGTTATCACCGTGCAGGTTACTGCGGCGGAATAATAGCCCGTTGATTCGGTACCCGACAGCTCGGTAAGCAGGAGCTTGTCAATATTCTGAAAAACAACAACCAATATCGACGCAAAAATGTAATATTTACTTTTATAAAACATGTCCTTTGCAAGACTGAACGAGAAAACCAGCTTATCACCGCTTTTTCTGAAATACAGTAATATAAGACAAAATGCGATCAAGCCGTATTCGATCGAATGAGAAAAAGCAAACCAAACTACGTTCTTTTGCGTTACGAGCAGGAATATCTTATAAGCCGAAACGGCAACATAGGAAATAAGCATAACCACAGATGAAT
>USJJ01000195.1 GCA_900554995.1 uncultured Ruminococcus sp.
AGCACCTGTTGAGTTAGGAACGATGTTAGCAGCACCTGCTCTTGCTCTTCTGAGGTCACCCTTTCTGTGAGGACCATCAAGAATCATCTGATCGCCTGTGTAAGCGTGAATTGTTGACATGATACCGCTCTGGATAGGAGCATAGTCATTAAGAGCCTTAGCCATAGGAGCGAGGCAGTTTGTTGTGCAGGAAGCAGCGGAAATGATCTTGTCCTCTGAAGTAAGAGTCTTTTCGTTTACGCTGTAAACGATTGTCGGAAGATCGTTGCCTGCCGGAGCAGAAATAACAACCTTCTTAGCGCCTGCATCGATATGAGCCTGAGCCTTTGCCTTTGAGCAATAGAAGCCTGTGCACTCAAGAACAACGTCTACGCCGATCTCGCCCCAGGGAAGCTCAGCAGCGTTAGCCTTAGCATAGATTGTAAGAGTCTTGCCGTCAACTGTGATCGTACCTGCCTCATCATCAGCAGAAACAGTGTGAAGGCCCTCGCCGATTCTTCCGCAGTAGCCGCCCTGAGCTGTATCGTACTTGAGAAGCTGAGCAAGCATGCTGGGCTTTGTGAGGTCGTTGATAGCAACAACATCGTAACCCTCTGCACCAAACATCTGTCTGAATGCAAGACGACCGATACGGCCGAATCCGTTAATAGCAACTTTTACTGACATTTGAATTACCTCCAAATTTTTAGGAAACGGCGGCGCCGAAAGGCTCGTCCGATTTATAAAACCAAACGAAAATCCGTTACCGAAATTTCCTTAGTATTAAATTTAACCATTGATATTTTATAACGAAACGGTGAATTATGCAAGTGGTTTGTTATATTTTTAACCCGATTCTTAAACTTTTGTTATTATATACAAAATTCATCGGTTTATGCAAAAAAAGAGTATAAATCTGACTATATCTTATTTTGTCTTTTATATTTTTGCTTGAATAATTTGTGAAATATTGTATAATATCAGCGGTGATATAATGAAAAGAACCATAAAATATACGATCCCGGAGGATTTTGACGGTAAAAAAGTGATAGCATACCTCAGAGGCGAGGCGAAAATCTCGGCTCGGCTTTTGAAAAGCCTGAAGACGGTTGAGAACGGAATAACGCTCAACGGCGAGCATATCAGAACGGTAGATATTTTGCACACGGGTGATGAGCTGAAAATCGAGATTCCGTGTCCGGACGGTGAAATCGAGCCGATGAATATTCCGATTGATGTTATATACGAGGACGACGACCTGATTGCGGTCAATAAATCACCGTTTCTTGCCTGCCACCCGACGCATAATCACCAAGGAGACACGCTTGCAAATGCCCTCGCATATCATTTAAAAAGCGAAGGTAAACAGTCGGTTTTCAGAGCGGTCGGTAGACTTGATAAGGGTACATCGGGAATAGTTATCTGCGCTTTGAACAAGCACAGTGCTGCCAAAATTCCGAAAACTGCGGAGAAGGAATATCTTGCCGTTGTTTCGGGCAAAACGGAAAAATTCGGCACGATAGACAAGCCGATTTACCGACCCGACCCGATGAAAACGCTAAGAGCGGTCGGTGAGCAGGGTGACAGAGCCGTTACCCATTGGGAGACTATCGCAACGGACGGCGAAAAATCTCTTGTAAGAGTATGGCTCGAAACAGGCAGGACGCATCAGATAAGAGTACATTTTTCTTCAATAGGTATGCCGCTTGTCGGCGACGGTATGTACGGCACGGACGAAATGAAGCTCGGACATCAGCTCCTGCATTGCGCCAAGGTGAGCTTTGTCCACCCCGTGACAGGGGAGAAAATGACCCTCAAAGCACCCATGCCGGAGGATATGAAAAAGATAGTTGAAACACTGAACACCTGATGTTCGGTGTTTTGTTTATTTTGCGGATTTTCGTCAATCATATTATCGGTGATAAATATGCTTGTAACATTGGTTCGTGCACTTATACTATATATACTTATTATTGTCTGTATGCGCATTATGGGCAAAAGACAGCTCGGTGAATTGCAGCCGACCGAGCTCGTAATAACAATTCTTCTTTCGGAAATTGCGGCGATTCCGATGCAGGACAACGCACTGCCGCTCGGCAATTCCATCGTTGCGGTTCTGCTTCTCGTTGCGCTGGAGGTAATCAATTCCGTTGTTGTGCTCAAAAGCTCAAGGTGCCGCAGCTTTTTGCAGGGCAATTCCATCGTCGTTATCCGTGACGGCGTGATTGACCAAAAGCAGTTGAAAAGGCTGCGATTTACTATGGACGATCTTTTTGACCAGCTCAGGCAAAAGGATGTGTTCGATATCTCCGATGTACGCTATGCGATTGTCGAAACGAACGGACAGTTAAGCGTTATGCTAAAGCCCGAAAAGGAGACTGTCACGGCGGAAATGGCAGATCTCCCGAATGAGACCAAGGGACTGCTTTGCATGGTTATCAACGATGGAAAATTTCTCAAGCGTTCGTTTAAGGAATGCGATCTTGATGAGGACAGGATATACAATATCCTCGAAAAAGAGCAAACTCAAATTGACGAGGTGCTTTTTATGGTTGCGGACAGAGAGGGTAACTATACAATTGTAAAGAAGGACGAGTATCAATGAAAAGAATTATTGCGGCGTTGGCAATTCTGATTATTGTTTTCGGATCGTCTGCGGGGATATATTTAAAGATCGTTTCAACCGTTGACGAACTTACGGATATCGCAGAAGAGATAAGGGACACGGTCGATGAGTGCGGAAAAACGAATTACGATGAAACAAAAAGGCTTTCGGATGCGTGGGACAAAGCGGAAAATTTTATGGTGTCCTTCCTGCCGCACTCAGAGCTTGACGATATCGAAATCGGAATAAAAAATATAGTAAACTATCACGAGCAGGGGCTGACGGACGAATATCTGGAGGAAATAAACAGCGTAATCAATCGCCTTGAACATATAAAAGAGAGCGAAAAACCGACGGTTAAGAATATTTTCTGAGTTTGTTGACAGAAAAATAACAATATGATACAATCAATTTACAGACGGAGGTGATCGTGTGCTGTGGATATGGATCGGTCTTATTGTTATTTTTGTTATTGTTGAAGCGGCGACGGTTCAGCTTGTTACGGTATGGTTTGCCGTCGGCGGAATTGCGGGTCTTATCGCTTATACGTTCGGGCTCGAAATATGGATGCAGATACTGATTTTTGCTGTCGTTTCCGCAGTTGCGCTTGCCGTTACACGCCCGTTTGTAAAAAGGTTTACCAAGGGGCGAAAACAGCCGACTAATGCCGACCGTTATATAGGTCAGGAGGCGACGGTTACCGAGCCGATTTCAAACGAGCTCTCCAAGGGAGCGGTGCGAATCGGCGGACTTGAATGGACGGCAAGAACGGTGGATAACTCCGAAGTCGATAAGGGCGAAAGAGTTACTGTTGAAGCAATCGAGGGAGCTAAACTGTTAGTTAAAAGAAACTAAGCTATTTAGAAGGAGAGATGAATTATGGGTCCTGTCGGAA
>USJJ01000196.1 GCA_900554995.1 uncultured Ruminococcus sp.
GGCGGGCGCGGCGGTTGGATTGCCGCTTACGGACGTTCTGCGTAAAATCTACTTCGTGGACGACGCGGAGCTTTCCCCGCTGGCCTGCGCCTATGCGAGAGCGCGCGGCGCGGACCGCATGTCCTCCTACGGCGATTTTATCGCGCTGTCCGATTGCTGCGACGTGCCGACTGCAAAACTCATCGCGCGCGAGGTTTCCGACGGTGTGATTGCGCCGGACTATACGGAGGAAGCGCTGGAAATTCTGAAGTCAAAGCGCAAAGGCAATTACAACGTCATCAGGATTGATCCTGCGTACAAGCCGGCGCCGGTTGAGCACAAGGACGTTTACGGCATTACGTTCGAACAGGGAAGAAATGAGCTGAAGATCGACGACGCGCTGTTTTCCAATATCGTCACCGACAACAAAAACATCCCGGACGAGGCGAAGCGGGATCTCATCATTTCGCTCATTGCATTAAAATATACGCAGTCGAACTCGGTCTGCTATGTAAAGGACGGTCAGGCAATCGGTATCGGTGCAGGTCAGCAGTCAAGAATCCATTGCACACGTCTTGCCGGTGGCAAAGCGGACACATGGTTCCTGCGTCAGTGCGACAAGGTGCTCAATCTTCCTTTCCTTGACACCCTCGGCAGACCCGAAAGGGATAACGTAATCGACGGCTATATCAATAAAAACGAAGAGAATGTTTGCGCCGACGGCAACTGGCAGAAGTATTTCAAAACCCGTCCCGAGCCTCTCACCGATGCCGAAGCCCGTGAGTATCTCGACTCAATCAGCGGCGTTGCCCTCGGATCCGATGCGTTCTTCCCGTTCGGCGACAATGTAGAGCGAGCCTACAAAAGCGGCGTAACCTACATTGCCCAGCCCGGCGGTTCAATCCGTGACGATCTCGTCATCAAGGCTTGCGATGAGAGAAATATGGTGATGGCGTTTACGGGTATGCGCCTCTTCCATCACTGATTCTTGACGGATCTTTTTCCGTGATACAGCTTAAAGCTCTCTCGGCATATAAGAATATAGCCTTCAAGGGCTTTAAACTGTCTAACGAAAAAATCTCTCGTCAAAATTAAAGGGTTCTTTTTCCGTGATACGAATTTTACCCATCTCGGCATATAGAAATATTGCCGTCGAGGAATAAAATCCGCCTAACGAAAAATTTCTCGTTAAAATACGTGTGCAAAATTTTCCTTTGCACGGCATTTTGTGAAATTGTTTAATTCATTTAAAAGAAAACGCTTCCTTATCGAAAGGATTTGATAAGCAATGAAAATAATGGTTATCGGAGGCGGCGGACGTGAACACGCCGTCATCAGAAAAATAAAGGAAAATAAATCGGTTGAGGAAATTTTTGCTCTGCCGGGAAACGGCGGAATTGCCGCGGACGCAGTCTGCGTACCGATCGGTGCAACGGATATTGACGGAATTGTCAATTTTGCCCGTGAAAACGGAATCGACTATGCGATCGTCACTCCCGACGATCCTCTCGTTCTCGGTGCGGTTGACGCTCTTAACAGAATCGGCGTTCCGTGCTTCGGACCGGAGGCAAAGGCGGCAATCATTGAGGGCAGCAAGGTTTTTTCTAAAAACCTGATGAAAAAATATAACATTCCGACAGCTCGCTACGAGGTGTTTGACACTCCCGAGGCGGCGCAGGATTATCTTAAAACGACAACATTTCCGTCTGTTATCAAGGCGGACGGTCTTGCTCTGGGCAAGGGCGTTATAATTGCGGAAAATCTTGAAGAGGCTCTTGCGGCTGTTGATTCGATGATGAAAGACAAGGTGTTCGGCGCAAGCGGAAGCCGCATTGTTGTTGAAGAATTTCTCACCGGTCCCGAGGTCTCCGTTCTCAGCTTCACTGACGGCGAAACGATAGTTCCGATGATTTCCTCGATGGATCACAAGCGTGCAGGCGAGGGCGATACGGGTCTCAACACAGGCGGTATGGGTACGGTCGCACCGAATCCCTACTATACAAAGGAGATTGCCGACGAGTGTATGGAAAAGATTTTCCTGCCGACAATCAGGGCGATGAAAGCCGAGGGCAGAATATTCAAGGGCTGTCTTTATTTCGGACTTATGCTCACTCCGAACGGCCCTAAGGTTATCGAATATAACTGCCGCTTCGGTGATCCCGAGACTCAGGTTGTTCTGCCGCTTCTCGAAAGCGATCTTCTGACCGTTATGCAGGCAGTGACAAACGGAACGCTTGCCGAAACCGAGGTCAGGTTCTCCGACAAGAGCTGTGCTTGCGTCGTTATGGCGTCGGGCGGCTATCCCAAGTCGTACAAAAAAGGCTATCCGATAACGATCCCCGAGGATATTGCCGACAGCGTGATAATTGCAGGCGCAAAGTCGGTTGACGGACATCTTGTTACCGACGGAGGAAGAGTTCTTAACTCAGTTGCGGTTGCCGATACGCTGAAAGGTGCACTTGACAAGGCGTATGAGAACGCATCAAAAATTAAGTTTGAAAATTCATATATGCGCCGTGATATCGGTCAGAGAGCTTTGAAAGCCAAGGAGGTCGAATAATGGTTTACCGTGTTTATGTTGAAAAGAAAAAGGAATTTGCAAATGAGGCAAGAACGCTTCTCAACGATCTCAGATCCTTTATGCAGCTTGACAGCCTTGAGAATGTGAGAATACTCAACAGATACGACGCCGAGAATATGGACGCGGAGCTGTTCGAGTCGGCAAAGAAAACCGTCTTTTCCGAACCGCAGACGGATATTATCACCGACGAATTACCGGAGACCGGCGCCGCTGTTTTTGCGGTCGAATATCTTCCCGGTCAGTTTGATCAGCGTGCCGATTCTGCGGCGCAGTGCATTCAGATAATCTCAAAGGGTGAGAGACCGACAGTTCGCACGGCAAAGGTTTATCTTCTCTACGGTGAGCTTTCGGAAGAGGATATCAATACTGTTAAAAAGTATGTTATCAACCCCGTTGAGGCTCGTGAGGCGTCGCTTGAAAAGCCGTCAACGCTCAAAACGGATTACAATATCCCGACCGAGGTTGAAACTCTTGACGGCTTCTGCAAATATGATGAGGCACAGCTTGCCGACTTTGTGCACAAGTACGGTCTTGCGATGGACGAGGACGACATTGCATTTTGTCAGAAATATTTTATCTCGGAAAAGCGTGACCCGACGATTACGGAAATCCGTATGATCGACACATACTGGTCGGATCATTGCCGCCACACGACCTTTCTGACGACGATTGACAGTGTGAGGTTTGAGGATAAGCTCATTCAGGAAACATTTGACGATTATATAGAAACAAGGAAGCAGCTCGGCAGAACAAAACCCGTTAACCTGATGGATATCGCAACGCTTGCCGTTAAATATCTCCGGAATACGGGCAAGCTCGATAAGCTCGATGAGTCCGAGGAAATCAACGCCTGTACAGTTAAAATGGACGTTGAGGTGGACGGAAAAACCGAGCCGTG
>USJJ01000197.1 GCA_900554995.1 uncultured Ruminococcus sp.
TGAATAACCGACGGCGTAAAACCCGTGAAATAGCAAACCTCTTTAACCGAAGCTGTTCCGATATCGCTGAGAATATTCAAAACCTCAAGTTGCTTTTTTGTCAGTTTTTCGCTCGTTTCAATGAGTTCTCTGCCGATTTCGGTCAGCCTGACTGTTTTAACTGTCAAGTCGCCTGTTCTTCTTGCAGAATCATAATTCCTAACAAGAAGTCCTTTTTTTGCCATATCTTCAAGCAGTGACAAATCGGGTAAAAATCCGAGCCTTTTAAGCAGTTTTTCACCCTCGACATATCCTTTTTGGGAGCTGAGAAAGGTATAAATCTGCTTTTCTCGGTCATCAAAGCCGCCGGTATCGGCGTTGGGAGCCGCCATATAGGTGGTAAGCGTTCGATGACACATTCCCGACGGAAGAACCGCCTTTGCCGCCTCAAAATATGTGCAAAAGGTTCTTTCACGGAGCCATTTGACAAGCTTAATCATCTCATCGTTTAAAACAGGTGCTTTGTCGATAACCTGTGAAATCTTTTTAAGCCCTTTTTCACCGTTACGCTCGGCAACGGAAAGGACAATGCCCTGACGGCATCTGTTTCCCCTGCCGAAAGGCACGAGAACACGACAGCCGGGCATACAGTTTTCATCATTCAGGAGGTAATTGAACGGTTTGTCAAACGAAAACGCTGAGTTTTCAACTGCAACAGCCGCAATTTTTTCGACAGACATTTTTTACCTCCTATAAAATTAATTTTCAGACATTAAAGATCCTTGATCTCGTCGGGCTCGACAATCTCATACTTGTGGTTGAGAATCTCGTCAAGAGCAATGCTTACAGGCTTCTCAACAAGAATGATTCCGTCCTCCTCTGCCTCTTCAGAGATTTCTCTCGCACGCTTAGCTGTTGCTCTTACAAGAGAATAACGGCTGATGTGATTTGAAAGCACGGAGCTCAAATCGGGATTGAATTTAAATTTTTTGTTCTGATCAAACATTTTTACATACCTCACTTAAAAAAATATTACATCTGCTTACTTTGTGCTTTTCAGCATTAATAATGGTTTTTATATCGTCAACGGCGTCCTGAAGATCATCGTTGATAACAACATAATCATATTCGTTGCGGCATCTTTCAATCTCATTGAAAGCAATTTTGAGTCGGCGAAGAACGTCTTCCTCATCCTCGCTGCCACGGTCACGAAGCCGCTTTTCAAGTATCTGCATACTCGGCGGCATAATAAAGATGCTGACGGTGTCGGGATATATTTTTCTGATATTACCGGCTCCCTCAACGTCAATTTTCAAAATAACAATATGTCCGTCCTCAAGCCATTTATCGACAGGTCCCTTCGGTGTACCGTAGTAGTTGACGCCATAACGTGCATACTCAAGCAGCTCGCCGTTTTCAACCGCGTCAAGGAAGTCCTCTTCGCTTACAAACATATAATCTATACCGTCGGTTTCACCGTCTCTCGGCTTTCTCGTTGTCATAGAAACTGATTTTGTGATATCAAAATCCGATTTGAATAGTTCGGAGATAACCGTATCCTTTCCCGAACCTGCGGGACCCGAAAGAACAACCAGCATTCCGTTATTCTTCATCGTCCTCATCCTCCTCATAGTCCTTATCCTCATCAAGCCTGTTGGCAACGGTCTCCGCCTGCAAATATGTAAGAATTACCTGATCGCAGTCGGTGATTATAACCGCACGGGTACGTCTGCCGTGAGTTGCGTCAATAAGGGTACCCTTTTCCTTACAGTCCTGAACAATCCTTTTAATCGGAGCCGATTCAGGGCTGACGATTGCAATAATTCTGTCCGCATTAACCATATTGCCGAAACCGATATTGATAAGCTTCATAGTCTCACCCCGTTATTCGATATTCTGAACCTGCTCACGAATCTTTTCAACCTCTGACTTAATTTCAAGAACACGTCTTGCGATTTCAACGTCGTTAGCCTTTGATCCGATTGTATTAGCCTCACGGTTAATTTCCTGAACAAGGAAGTCCATCTTCCTGCCGATAGCCTCTGTTGCATTGAAGAAGTCCTTGAGCTGTGAAATATGACTTCTCAAACGAACAGTTTCCTCCGCAACGGCAATTTTATCCGCATAAATAGCCGCCTCGGTAAGAAGTCTCGTTTCCTCAATGTGAATATCGCCGAGAAGCTCCTGCATTCTTGCAAGCAATTTATCGTTATATTCCTTAACGGTCTCGGGTGAACGCTTCTCGACAAACTCAACGTAGGAAAGAATGAGATCGGCTCTTGAAACGATGTCGTCACGCAGCTTTTCTCCCTCAATCTCACGCATTTTGACAAACTTATCAACCGCCTTTTCCGCAACGGTTTTAACGGCGTTCCATATTCTGTCCTCGTCTGCCTCCGCCTTACGGATTACAAGCACGTCGTTCATTCTTGCCAGCAGACCTGAGTCGAGATTATTCTTTATTCCGTAGGTCTCAGAAAGCTCCTTAAACGCCTTGACATAGCCATCCGCGAGAGATTTGTTCACCTCAACGACAACTGTATCATCCTCAAGGTTGTCCACCGAAACATAACACTCGATCTTACCTCTTGAAACCTTGGACTGAATATATGATTTCAGCTTTTCGTCAAGAAATCCGTAATTTCTCGGAACTCTTGAAGAAAAATCAAAATATCTGTGATTAACGCTTTTGATCTCGACGGTAATGTTCATACCGTCGATCATTTCCTGACTACGACCGTATCCGGTCATACTTTTAACCATATTAAACCAACTTCCGATTATTTATTTTTACAGCAATGCCCTGCCAAGAGCTCGGGAATTTCGCCCTCGGGAACATTATCGCCGTTATTTTTAAATCCGAGATTTTCGGCAACGTCTTTACCGCTTGATGCCTTGAAATACGCTATATATGCGCCTCTGTTTGCTCCGTAATTAAGCGAGCTTCTTATGAAGCCCTCAACCGTTTCATCGTCCGCATCCGTAACGATTTCTACAATCTCCATTGTATAACCGTTAACGCGGAAAACAGAGAATCCGCACTCCTGCTCCGAATTGGCCATATCGTAACCTATGTAGCCGTTCAGGGAGCTGTCAAGGCAATAAGGCTCGGGCAATTTATCATAATTAACAGGTGAAAATTTAATCATAATCCACCTCAGAATTTGTTGACTTTCATACCTGATGAAACCATCAGCTTATGAACCTCGTCCTCTTTAAGCTCACGCCATTTTCCGACGGGAAGCATACCGAGCTTGAGTGAGCCGATTGATGTTCTTTTAAGTCTCGCAACCTCAAGACCGAGCGTTTCACACATCTTTCTGATCTGACGGTTTCTGCCCTCATAGAGAACAATTTCAAGAACCACACGGTTGTCCTGCTTTTCAATTATGTGCGCATCGGCAGGCGCCGTAATTCTTCCGTCGATTTCCATTCCCGCGGCAAAAGCAGTAAGCATTTCCTCGGTAACATCC
>USJJ01000198.1 GCA_900554995.1 uncultured Ruminococcus sp.
CCGCAAGCACAACAGCCGGTGAAAGCTCAATATCCGAAGCTTCATCTGAAAGTTCATCATCAGCCGAAGAAGTATCGGGTACGCTTTCCCTTTCAAAAAACTCAGAAAGCAGCTCAGATAAGCCTTACATTTTTAACGACCCTATCAGCAGACCCTATTGCTACAGCACATTAAACACTACCCAGAGAAATCTTTACGACTTTATCATAAAAGCTATACAAAAGCACGAAACAAAAATAACCTTCCCCGAATCTATGACTGTTACCGCCGATGATTACTGCAAGGTTTATCAGATGATATACAGCAATGAGTATTCCGTCTACTACATTGACACCCAGATGAAATACACAAACAACGTCCGCACCAAAACTCTCGTTTCCGCTGTCCTCTGCTACACATACACTCAGGACGAGATAAATACTATGCAGAAAAAGATCGATGCCGCAACAGATAAGATAATCGGTCAGATAACCGAAGAAATGACCGAATATGAGATAATAAAGCTTTTCTTTGACAGTCTTGTAAGCGGCTGCGTTTATGACGAAAGCGGAGCAAACTGCCGTGATATTTACGGCTGCCTTGTTGACGGAAAAGCTGTATGCGGCGGCTATGCAAAGGCCTTCAGCTATCTTTGCGACAATGTGGGTATCCAGTCGCTTACCATAACAGGCGATGCGGAAGAGATACCGCATATGTGGAATATGGTAAAGATAGGCGGAGAATGGTATCATATCGACGTTACCTCAGGCTTTGTAAAAAATGCGGCAACGCCTTACATCAGATACGATTATTTCTGTGTTGATGACGAAACTATAAGCAAGACCCGTACTGTTTATGAGCAGGAATATTCCTACCCTGCCGCAACAGCAAAAAAATACGACTACTATAACTACTACGGACTTTCAGCTGACAGCATGGAGAATGCAAGAAAGCTTCTTGAAGAGTGTGTCATAAATGCGACATCAAAAGGAGAAACTACTATACAGTTCCGCTGCACATCCGACTGGTTAAAGAATTTGTTTTCGACGAGGTCGTAAACAAATTCTTTAACCAGTCGGAAGCTCTGACAATACTTGACAATGTTTACAGCAAGTGCAAAAATAAATATAACCGTGAATCAATAGTTTATAATCAGGACAGATCCACAAGGGTAATAAAATTCTTCCTTTCCTATCTTGATTGATCTGATGCAATACCGCACAAAGCGAATTTGACGGCTTTGTAAATGTTTCAATTCGGGCATAAAATCCTGCTCGGGAGGTATCTGATTTTGCGAAAACATATACCTTTGCTGCTGTTGTCGGCATTAGTTCTCTTTGGCAGCATTTTTCTCTGCGGCTGTTCCAAAAACAGCTCCGATGATGAGCCTACAGATGAAAGCTACAATATGATCTCCGACGGAACTTCGGTCCATATCTCAAATCATGACGATCAGGAGCGTGAAGAAGCTGTATACATTCCCGACGGAATGGTGACTCAGTATGCAAGCCGCTATCTCGACAGCGAACAGCTTTGGATATACAACTCGCTTGTAAAAAGCGTTGCAAACTGCGAAAGCTCCGTTCCTATGACGGCTGATTCCGATATTTATAATACGCTGCTCAACCTTGTGGGGATCGAGCAGCTTGGCTTCGGTCACGTTTCCAACAGAAAAATGGGCGATTTTGACGTTGAAACTCAGCACTTCTCAATTGAATATACCTATCGTTTCACCGCTGCGGAAATGAGCAATATGAACCGTGCAAGTGAAGCTGCGGCTGATAAGATTCTTGAAGGCATAACAGACGATATGTCGGATTATGACAAGCTGAAATATTTTCACGACTATCTTATAAAAAACTGCAAAAGCGACACCGAGGACAAGTTTGCAAACACCATATACGGCACACTTGTCAACGGGAAAGCCCTCTGCGAGGGTTATGCCAAAAGCTTTTCATACCTTTGCAACCGTGCAGGAATAGAAAATATGATAGTAACAGGTATGACTAATGTTGCGCATATGTGGAATATGGTAAAGGTGGACGGCAACTGGTATCATATTGATGTTACATGGGATAAGCCTGAAGGCCCCCTTGAAGAGCTTTATCCCGATATGGTAATGTATCAGTTTTTTATGGTCACTGACAGCGTTATTGAAAATGACCACGTTATCTGGACCGTCGGATATGAACCTCCCCATGCGTACAGCACAAAGGAAAACTATTTCTTTAAAGAAAATCTCTACATTTCGTCGGAGGACGAGACAAACTCTGTTGTTGAAAAAGCATTTGCCAAGGCTGTTTCTCAAAGAAGCAGCACCGCAACGGTAAAATTTGACTCCAATAATCTTATGCTCTCCACTATAAGAAATATGAAAAACTCTGCCGAAAACGGCGGTGACTACCTTAAAAGCTCCATTGAAAAGGTCAGCCTTGAATATAATGTAAAGCTCAATGTAAGCTGGACGGATTACTATTCACCTTACAGGATCCTTGTTTTCGTTATTGATTACGTTGAATAAAGGACGGCATTAATGTATCTTGGGAAAAGCATAAAAATCATTGACAATACTAAAAAAATACAGTATAATGTTAAGGGCAAGTCTGCAAAAAAGCGGGTTTGCCCTAAGTGTATTTTTGTAAATAAAAATTTATAATAAAGGAGCGCATTTCAATGGCTGCTAAAAAAGTCAGAATGTCCGCAGAAGGTTTAAAAAATCTTGAAAAGGAACTTGAATATCTTATTACCGAAAGACGTGTCGAGGTTGCTCAGAAGCTTAAAGAAGCCCGTGGATTCGGCGACCTTTCCGAAAACGCGGAATACGACGCGGCAAAGGAACGCAGACGGTTCCTCCACCGCCGCCGCGCCGAACTGGAAAACCTTGTGGGCACCATTCAGACCACCAACTTCAAGAACGTGAAAATCGGCGATCATGTTGTGCTCGGCTCGACCGTGACACTGGCGGATTCCACCGGGAAAACGACCGACTACTATGTGCTCGGCGCACTCGACGGCGATCCGGACAACAACCGCATCTCCTACAAGACCAAACTCGGCGAAATTCTGATGACGACGAAAGTGGGTGACACCGTCAAACTTCCGGGTCTCGGCGATCGGACCGTCAAAGCGGTCTCTCCGCTTCCGGAAGCCATGCGCAAAGAGCTCGCCGAAGAGGCCTGAACCGGTCATGCCGGACTACCGGACCGTTCCAGCGAACACCCATCGGCAGTTCCGGCGGATCCGCCGTCCCCGTCGTTTTCACCGGACGGAGCGGCGCCTTCCTTCCGGTCTTCTTCTGAAGGAGTATGAATTTCTTTCGGAGGACCGGAAGGGGAAAACCCTTCTTTTTTTCACCGATCTCCATCTCCGCTTCTCCCTGACGCGGAACCTCTTCGGAGGAGGCGGACCACCCTTCTGGCGAGGAAGCGGATGGATCGCATCGGCGCTCCGGGAAGCGACGGAGAT
>USJJ01000199.1 GCA_900554995.1 uncultured Ruminococcus sp.
ATAGGCGTAGCTCTTTTTGTCAATATAGCTCTCCTTCGGGCCGTAGCCGAAATACTCATAGCTTTCAAAGCCCTCAGGCATAATGAGCTGAAGTCCGATTCTCGGCAGAACGTCCATTCTCTCCGCCTTCTTGCCGTTGACATTGATAAGCACGCTTGTATCGGGCAGGAACGTATATGTCACCTTACCCTCAAATATCGGCTCAAATGTGTAGACACCGATTGCAAGATCAACCGTAACCTCTACCCTATCGTCTGATTTATCAACAGTAATCGAACGGCACTTTTGACCGAGCTTTTCCATTCCGACCTTGTACCATTTTTCTCTGTAATACTGAGAATCGTTGTCGATATATGCTCTGTAAAGGTTAATTTCAACGGGCTTCGAGATAAGCTCCGTATCGCCGAAGCTGATCTTGTTCAGCTTACCGTAAGCCTTATCAAAAACATATTTAACGTTGCCGACGGTTATTTCAACATATCTGTCGTTCTCGTCAGCAATAACCGATGTTGTCGCAAGGGCGGTCCTTGCCGTCGGGACTGACTTGAGCTTGAACTGCTTAAGACCGATTTCATATCCTGCCTCTGCCCAGAGCTTATCGGTTCTGTTGACAAAATGAAGCGTGAGATATGTCTCGCCCGTGAAGCTGTAAGCCGACGGATCGAAAATTGAAAATTCCTTTTTCTCTCTCGGCATAAGCATAAGACCCGAGATCTCGCCAGACGCTATAACCTTGCCGTCGGATTTGATATCCCAGTTAATTCCCACGTCGTCAAGTCCGACGAAGAAATTACGGTTTTTAATCGTGACATCACCGTTGCCGGCATAATCCGCAAAGAACGGCTGATAGACATACTTTGCCTCTTCAAAACCCGTGTGCGGCGTTCTGTCGGGATAAACAAGCCCATCCACGCAGAAGTTGCCTGCATTCGGCATATCGTTGAAGTCGCCGCCGTAGGTGTATTTGTAACCGCCGTTTCCGTCGGGGATTGCAACGGAATGATCCGTATACTCCCAAATACAGCCTCCGCAGAACTTGTCGTCGGACTCGATAAGTTCCCAGTAATCAACGAGGTCTCCGGGTCCGTTGCCCATTGCGTGGCAGTATTCACAGAGATAAAGCGGCTTGTTCTTACGTTTCTTGCTCGAAAGGATTTCCCTGCATTTTTCGATTGATGGGTACATCCAGCTTTCAACATCGGAACAATTTCCGAGGAACTTGCCTGCAAGCTCGGAGTAGCGGTAGTTTGCGTTTTCATAATGAACAATCACGTTCTTGTTGCGTGATTTGATGAAATCATACATCGCCTGATGGTTGTCTCCGCAGCCCGACTCGTTGCCGAGCGACCAGAAAATAACCGAAACGTGGTTCTTATCACGTTCAAACATTCTCCTTGCACGGTCAATATATGCGTCCTTCCAGTCGGGATCGTTCGCAAGCAGACTCCAGCGGTCAAAGAAGAAGCCGTCAACCGAAGTTGAAAAGCCGTGAGCCTCAAGATCGGATTCATCTATTACAAGGAAACCGAGCTGATCGCACATCTCCAAGAATCTCGGATCGTTCGGATAGTGAGAGGTACGCACCGCATTGACATTGTGGCGTTTGAAGATATAAAGATCCTCCAAAACGTGCTCAATCGGCGTTGCGTGACCGAAGAGCGGATGCGAATCGTGACGGTTAACGCCCTTGATCTTGATCTTCTGTCCGTTGAGGTAGAGAACTGATTTTGAAATTGTGAGATCTTTGATGCCGAGCTTTACGAGCACAACCTCATCCGAAACGTCAAGGAAGAGATCGTAAAGCATCGGAGACTCGTCGCTCCAAAGGATCGGGTTGTCAAATTTCAGCTTTATCTTGCCGTTAACGGTCTCGCCCGAGGCAATTTCCTCACCGTGGGGCGAAACAAGTCTGTAAGCGACCTCTCTGTCACCGACGATATCAATGTCGGCGTTCAGAATACACTTTGTAAATTTCTTTTTAAGCTCCGTGGCGATGTAAAAATCACGGATTCGTCCTCTGCGGCTTCTTTTGAGAATATAAACGTCACGGAAAATACCGCTCATACGCCACATATCCTGATCCTCAAGATACGAGCCGTCGCACCACTTGAGAACAAGCATTGCAATTCGGTTTGTACCGGTATGAACAAATTCGTTGATGTTAAATTCGCTTGTCATATGGCTGACCTGGCTGTAACCGACAAATTTTCCGTTAATCCAAAGATAGAAGCAGGAATCAACGCCCTCAAAATTGAGAAAAAGACCACGGCTGAGATCATTCTCGTCAAGCTCGAAATCACGGATGTAGATTCCGCACGGGTTGTCGTCGGGAACATACGGCGGATCGCAGGGATACGGATAGTCGGAATTTGTGTAATTCGGCGCATCATAGCCCTTATCAAGATCCATTTGCCAGTTCATCGGCACCTTGATTTTGTTGTAATTACCGTTAATTGCATAGTCGGCGGCATAAAATCCGTCCTCAACGTCGATTATCGAATTATAGAATCTGAAATTCCATTCGCCGTTGAGAAGCTGAAAATACTTTGAATCCTCTCTCGACTTTGTAAGAGCGTTTTCTTCATTGAGATACGGAACAAAATATGCGTGCGGTTCCTCACAGCCGATATGCAGGGTTTTCGGATCCTCATAATATTTCGGTATATTTAACATTTGTCATCCTCCGATCAAAGCTCGATTTTAGCCTTTCTTGAGTTGATTGCACGGAAAATCGAAGTTTCGAACTTCGGCTTTCTCGAATATGTGTAGAGTCCATTCTGCTCCTGCTCAACATCGTAGAGCTGAGTGTAACAGAATCCGAACATCTGATCGTTATCAAGCAGAGCGTCTGTCAGTCCCTTGTAACGCTCAATAAACTCGTACTTATTTTTCGGCGCATTACCGTAGCCCCACGCATTCTGCTCATTTTCATTAACAGACCAGCGGATTCCGCCGTATTCACTGATAAAGGTCGGTCCGCCCGGGTACTTCTGACGTCTTTCATGATTATCATAGAGCTTGCCCTCCGTCATGAGCATATCGAAATGCTCCTTGAACACCTTGGGATCCTGCTCATAGTCGTGAAGATCAAAGATATCGGTGATAACGTGGAAGTTGCCGCTCGTGTCAATGCACGGACGGGTCTTGTCAAGCGCCTTGGTTGTCTTATAGATGAGCGCAAGTGCGTCGTCAAACTGCTTTCTTCCGTCGTAGTCCCATGTCTCGTTAAGCGGGCACCAACCGATTATTGCCGGATGGTTGAAGTCACGCTCAACCTCCTCGATCCACTCGGGAATTACGGAATAAACGATGTTCGCATAGAGCGCGTAGCGGGCGACTTAACGGATCACTATGACCCGAGAACGAATGTTATAAGACTTTCGGATAAAGTCTATAACAACACTTCTATAGCCGCCATAGGCGTTGCCTGCCACGAGG
>USJJ01000200.1 GCA_900554995.1 uncultured Ruminococcus sp.
GGGCGAACACACTTTTTACCAGGTAATGTATAATTTGCAGAATCACGAGCTGCGGATTTTGAAATATACTAAAAATTTTTAACAGGACAAATTTATGATCAGAGTAAATGAAATCAAAACTTCGTTGGAAGGTACATATGACGATGTGCTGACGTCGACCGCAAAGGCTATGCGTATGCCGAAGCGAAAGATTCTTTCAATGGAGATTATCAAAAAATCTCTCGACTCAAGAAAAAAAGAGAACCTCTTTTTTGTTTACAGCGTTGACATAACCGTCGATGGGGACGAGGAAGAAATTCTTTCAAAAAGCAGAAACAAAAAGGCAGCACTCGTTGCTCCGTATACCTATGTTATGCCCGAGAACAGACGTACGAGTGAGCTTCGCCCGATAGTTGTCGGCTTCGGTCCCGGCGGAATATGGGCGGCTCTTACCCTTGCAAGAGCAGGTCTGCGCCCGATCGTCCTTGAAAGAGGACGTGACATCGACTCAAGAACCGCAGACGTGAATCGCTTTTGGACGACCAAAAAGCTCGATGAGACCTCTAACGTTCAATTCGGCGAGGGCGGTGCAGGCACTTTCTCCGACGGAAAGCTCACAACGGGCATCAAGGATAAGCTCTGCCGCAAGGTTTTTCTTGATTTTGTCGAGTTCGGCGCACCGGAGGATATTCTCTCCTCGTGGCGGCCGCACATCGGCACCGACAAGCTCGTTAAAGTGGTTAAAAATATGCGCGAGGAGATAAAACGTCTCGGCGGAGATGTGCTTTTCTCCTGCTGTCTTACCGATATAATTATTGCCAACGGAGTTGTCCACGGCGTCACCTACACAAACAAAAAAGGCGAAAAGATCGACCTTGAAACCGACAGCGTTATACTTGCCGTCGGTCACTCCGCCAAGGACACCGTTGAAATGCTTTATCGTAAAGGTATTGACATTATGCAAAAGCCTTTCTCGGTCGGTGCAAGAATAGAGCATCCGAGAGAGATGATTGACCGTGCGCAATACGGTGATTTTGCCGGTCATCCCGCTCTCGGTGCGGCTGACTATAAGCTGGCGAATCATTCGCTCCATCACCGGGGAGCATACACATTTTGTATGTGTCCGGGCGGAACGGTCGTTGCCGCAACGAGCGACAGCGGCGCAGTTGTTGTCAACGGAATGAGCAACTATGCCCGTGACGGCGAAAATTCGAACTCTGCAATTCTCGTCGGAGTTGAACCTGAGGATTTTGGAAGCGAGCATCCGCTTGCAGGCTTTAAGCTCCAGAGTGAAATTGAAGAAAAAGCGTTTGAATGCGGCGGCGGAGACTTTACCGCTCCCGCTCAGCTTGTCGGCGATTTTCTTCAGAACGTTAAGTCCTCACAGCTCGGAAGAGTTAATCCCTCCTGCGCAACGGGAGTAAGGCTCGGCGACATTCGTAAGGTTCTTCCTCAGAAGGTTACAGAGGCTATGGCGGCGGCGATCACAAAATGGGGCACTCAGCTCAAGGGCTTTGACCGTCCGGATGCAGTGCTGACTGCCCCCGAAACAAGGTCGTCCTCACCGGTCAGAATTGTGCGTGACGAATATTATCAGTCGCTCAAGGTTCGTGGACTTTATCCCTGCGGAGAGGGTGCAGGATACGCAGGCGGAATCGTGTCCGCAGCAGTCGATGGACTTCGCTGTGCCCACGCAGTTTTGAATGACGAATTTTAAGGCAAGGACACACAACTGATGTGTGCAAACTTGTAATATTGCCACAGTTGATATTCTATATATTGTATGATACAATGTCCGTAAATACGCTTAAGAAAAGAGGGATAGTTACGAAACAGAGATTAAGCGAAAAAATGGAACAAAACGCCACGATCGAAAAAATCCGCCGCTTTCTTTGCTCCAAAACCTTTATGGTTATTCAGTGCCTCATCGGTGCGGCTTTCGTTATCGCAAGAGGTATGGGCGACATTATGCCGCTCATTTACGGCAATCTCGTGCTCGGCGCAATTCTTTGCTTTGTCCTAGTCATTTGTGATGATCTTATAGCATCGCTTCTGCCGTTTTTGTTGATATGCTGCATTTCGATAAAGTGTTACAATTCCTTCGACATATATATAAAATTGATTCCGCTTGCCCCTGTTATTCTTGCTGTACTGATTTTTCATTTTGTTGTCTATCGGCAAAAGCTGGATATGGGAAAAACGTGGCCGGGAGCGGCGGCTGTTGCAATTGCCGTAACGCTCGGCGGTCTCGGCAAGATATCCGCACGGGAATATTTCAGCGGGACGGCGCTTTTTTACACTTTCGGCCTCGGAATCGGAATGTTCCTTATGTATATGCTGATGAATACACACTACCACGCAAGCGACAAATACGTTCTGCGGCTTAAATTTTCATTTATAATGATGCTTATGGGTCTGTTCTGTGTGTTTATGATTGTCCATCACTACATTCTTTTTTGGCCTAACTTCATTTCAAAGCTCAGTCCGATCTATTTCCAATGGAGAAACAATGCGTCGACAATACTGATGCTTTCAATGCCGTTCGCATTTTATCTTTCGATCCATAAATATCCGTTTTTGTTTATCGGCGGTCTTGAATATATTGCAATACTTTTCACGGGATCCCGTGGCGGCGCACTCGGAGGCACAATTGAATGTGCACTATGCCTGATCGTTCTTGTTTACTGCGACAAGAAGAACAGAAAAAAGACGCTTATTACAATAGCCTCCATCGTTACGATTGCATTGTCGATTTTCATCGTTCCGTTGATGGATTTTTTTGGTCCCGTTCTCACACGTCTTGCAGGCGGAGACTCAATTCGTGAGGGACTCATCCGACGGGCGGTAGAGGATTTCAAGTCGAATGTTCTCTTCGGCAGAGGTCTTGGTTATAACGGTAACAACGATGTGCACAACCCCGCAAAATTTGCGATATGCTGGTATCATTCATCACCGTTCCAGGTAATCGGCAGTTTCGGACTTGTCGGCGTTGCCGCATTCGGCTTCCAGCTTTACAATCGAATGAAGGTTATTTGGAGCTCCGTTACGGTTTTTAATCTTACTCTCTTTGTCTCATATGCAGGACTGTTTATGATGTCGCTTGTCAATCCGGGCGAGTTTTGTCCGATCCCATACGGAATGATTGCAACTTTGCTGTTCATAATCTGCGACAAAAATAATATTGCCCCCGCTTATCTCCCAGGCGGAAAAGAGGAAGAAATTAAAATCGAATTGACATAAAACAGGATATCTGAAAAGCGGGACATAGCGTTCCGCTTTTTTGCATGGTAAAGGTATCCGCATTCAAGCAATTCGATGCGATTCCAAGTACAAGATTCAGGACAGAAGTATCTTTAACGGCTTTATTGTAGGGGACAATGCCCACATCGTGCCGAGGAAGAAAGATAAACTTGCCGCAGGATTTATGCCTCCCATGC
>USJJ01000201.1 GCA_900554995.1 uncultured Ruminococcus sp.
CAAGTCCTTTGTGGAGCGACCGAGACGGCTGATGCTCTCGATGTAGAGTGTATCGCCCTCACGCACATAGTCCAGCATTGCCTTAAGCTGAGGGCGGTCTTTATTCGCTCCCGAAATCTTCTCGGAGAAGATGCGGTCAACCTGATAGCTGTCCATGATCTCCTGCTGACGAGCGGTTTCTTATCTTTCTGTTGATACACGGATATAACCTATTTTGCTCATAGCTGTTGTTTCCTTTCTGATGTAATAATATTTTTCTTTCTGTTGATATGTGATTGACTTATTGACGGCGATGATGTATAATTACAGATAAGGGTAAGCACTTGGCTTGCTCGTAAAATCAGAATTTATTTGTTTGTTGAATGGTTGAGGTAAAATGACTAAAAGGATATTTCAATATTTGATCATTACATTTGCCATAACGTATTTATTTTGGGGAATGGATATTCTTTTAAGTATATTCGGCTTGTATGAACATCCTTCATACAATATCGGAATGATTTTTTATATAATCGCAGCATCTTCTCCTGCAATTTCAGTTTATACTTTAATGCAGCTTGATCCCGATAAAAAAGGAATACGGCATTTCCTTAAAATGTCGTTTACATTTAATAAACCTTTTTCGGAAATCCTATTGGTTTGTGTGTTCACAGGAATACGCTTTATCATTCCTTTTTTATTCAATGAAGTCAGTATAACAGGTCATTTGTGGCAGGTAGTTGTATATACCCCTGTAATGCTTTTATTTGGAGGACTTGAAGAAATAGGCTGGCGTGGCTTCTTGCAAACAAAATTGGAAGATAAATTCGGAGCATTAACTTCTACCTTGATAATATGTGCTATATGGGTCGTATGGCATATTCCGCTTTGCTTCATTAAAGGCACATACCAGTATTCCGGAAGTTATTTTTGGTTTGCAGTTTCATTGATAGGTTCAGCTTTTTCACTTGCGGCAATACATAGTGTCGGGAAAAATATATTACCTTGTATTATATACCATTCTGTCGGCAATTCGATCGTAAGCTATGGAATATCGATCAGTGATGGCTTAGGTATGGCTGTTTCTGTCTGTATTCAGATTATTTTTGCCGTAGTCATCCTGATTTTATGTAACAGTACCAAGAGGACAAGAGCATTTAAATTCTGATTTTTCTAAGTAACTATACACCTCACCACGGCAAGGAGTGCCAAACGCTCCCTGCCGTTATTTTTATTCAAGCTGACTTTTCTTTCTCTTGGCAGCCTGTTCATTCTGCATATATCGGGCAAGCGTTTTCTGACTATCACGCTTCTGCTGTGCAAGCCTTGAAAGCCTGTCCGCTTCTTTCTTCAGGGCTTTACGCTCCGCACTCATCTTGGCATAATCCTGACGGGCTATCTTCAGCTCGTCCTGCAAGTCCTTAATCTTGGGAATGATACCGTCGGGAAACAGTTCTTTCAGCTTTTTACGGCACTCATGATACTGGTCGAGTTCGTAACGGCAGTTCTCCCCGTATTTCTTTTTAGCTTTTCCCTCCAAAGAAGAATAGTTCTTGTAATAGACCTTATACTTGCGGTATTCCTCGATAGCCGGAATCTGCTTCTCCAATTCATGGATACGGTCGCTCAATTCGATCTGCGGAGTTGACATCACCATAAATTCTGCAAACGCCCTATGAGCTGCACTCTCCAATTCTTCAAGGGTGGAATTGCTTGCGTTCATCTCGTTGAGTGCTTTGCTCGCCGCTTTCATATTCTCACGGTCTGCCCAATTCGTCAAGCCCTGAGACTGCTGGAACTTCTCGGCTGTGGTGCGGATAATTCTCGCTGTCGGGCGGTGCGACATTTGGTACTTGTAGCTCTCGATACGCTTTCTGATCTGCTGGCTCTCGTAGAAGTAGCCCAGCGTTTTCGCACGGGTAAACTTCGCCCTCGGATTACGCTCTTTCTGCTCTGCAAGCATAAATTTCAGGTCTATCTTGTGGTCGGGATTGTAGTCAACCAAAATTCCGAAATCAGCGCACTTTGCAAGAAAATCCTCAAAGTCCTCGCTGACCTTGATAACCTCGTCGATAGTTCTTTTAAGCTGTTCCTTCCACGAAAGATTCTGCTTGTCAAGCTCCCACTCCCAATGGCTCTTACCCTTTGAAAGATGCGGGTTTTCGATGATAGAAAGTCCGTGTTTTCTGCATAGTTCGTCCGAAATCGTGCGGAGTTTGCTCCACGCTCGGTCGGGTATCTTTCCCTGATTATGCTCGGTTTCAAAAGTGTGTCCTGTATAGAAGTTCACATTGTTCACGATTATGTGGTTGTGGATATGTTCATGGTCGCAATGGACGGCTAAAACATACTGATACTCGTCATTAAAAAGAGCCTTGCAAAGTTCCTGCCCGATAAGCAAAGCCCGTTCGGGAGTGACCTCACCGGGGGCGAATGACTGTATTATGTGCTGGCACTCGCTTCGGCTTCGTCCTGTGCCGACACACTCTCGGATATTTTTGAATTGTTCTGATGCTCCACATGGAGTAGATACGCACAAGTTGCTAACAACATATTTGCGGTCTGCGGTTTTGTCTGGGTTGCAGATATAAGCAATTGCACCGTATGTTCCCGTGTGGATCGTATGGATACGAGAGTAACCGCCAAACTTCCTCTAACCTCTCTTTCATATCGGCAATATCTTCATCGTAGAGCTTGCCGCCTTTGTTGACACGATGGGCTACCTGATTGAACGAACCTGAGATAGAGGAAATGTACCTCGCTATCTGCTTTATGTCCTCGGTATCTTCCTCAACATTCATAACGGTCAAAGCAGAATAACGGCAGAAATCACCTCTGCTCCTGAATGATGTTTCAGCAAAGCGTTTGTTGATAGCTTCAAGCTCTGCATCATTCACTCGGAATGTAATCAAGTGCCTGCGGACTTCGCTCGGTTCGGTACTGTCGGTGGTGTCCTGCGGTGGTGATTCGCCCTCGGCATTTTCGAGCGGTTCGGTGAAATCAACCTTGCCCGTTTCGGTGACTTCAAGCATTGGTATCCGCTCGGCAGCGTTGTCCTCGGCGGTATCCGTTTCAGAATTTTCTGACAGCATATCCGCCTGCATTTCCTCCGCATAGGTGTGTGCCAATTCTTCCGCAAGCTCCTCAACTTGCTTGTGCTTGAACAGCTTTGCAAGGAAACCTTTTTCGGGCCTTTTGAATAGTGACATTCTGTTGTCCTCTCTTTCTCGGCGGCTCTGCCGCCTGTCTCTCGATTACTCCTGCAATCGCTCTCAGGGGTCTTAGGGGATTTTCCCCTGACAAGCCGTATAAAGTTTACGATTCAGCGTAATCGTAATACTTTATACCGTGCTTGTGAAAATTGATCGGGCGTTCCACGCCCTCACTTGTTTTTCGCCGCTTCACGGCTATTTTTCACGCT
>USJJ01000202.1 GCA_900554995.1 uncultured Ruminococcus sp.
CTGTAACAAGGCTGTAAGGGAAGTATTTGTAAAATACTATAATAAAGGTCTTATTTACAGAGGCGAAAGAATTATAAACTGGTGTCCGCACTGTCTAACATCAATTTCTGATGCGGAAGTAAACTATGAGGAACAGGCAGGTCATTTCTGGCATTTAAGATATAAAATAAAGGGTACTGACGAATATCTTGAACTTGCTACAACACGTCCTGAAACACTCCTCGGCGATACAGCCGTTGCCGTAAATCCGAATGATGAACGTTATAAGGATTTAGTCGGAAAAACTGTAATTCTTCCGATTGTAAACAGAGAAATTCCGATAGTTGCCGATGACTATGTTGAAATGGATTTCGGAACAGGCTGCGTTAAGATCACACCTGCTCATGACCCGAACGACTTTGAGGTTGGCCTCAGACACAACCTTGAGGTTATTGATACATTTACAGACGATGCACACATCAAGCCCGAATGGGGCAAGTATGCCGGAATGGACAGAATGGAAGCTCGTAAGGCGATCGTTGAGGACCTTGAAAAAGAGGGTGCTATCGTTAAAATTGAGGACTATTCGCATAACGTCGGCGTTTGCTACCGTTGCCACAGCTCAATTGAGCCCAAGGTTTCAAAGCAGTGGTTCGTTAAGATGGAGCCGCTCGCAAAGCCGGCTATTGACTGCGTAAAGAACGGTGAAGTTAAGTTCGTTCCCGAACGTTTCGATAAGACATATTATCACTGGATGGAAAACATCAAGGACTGGTGTATTTCCCGTCAGCTTTGGTGGGGTCACAGAATCCCGGCATGGTACTGCGACGAGTGCGGCGAGGTTGTTGTTTCAAAGGAAACACCGACAGTTTGCCCGAAGTGTGGCTGTACTCATCTCACTCAGGATCCGGATACGCTTGATACATGGTTCTCGTCCGCACTTTGGCCGTTCTCAACTCTCGGCTGGCCGGACAAAACACCTGAGCTTGCTCATTATTTCCCGACAAGCACACTTGTTACGGGCTATGATATCATCTTCTTCTGGGTTGCAAGAATGATTTTCTCTTCTGTTGAGAATATGCACGAAAGACCGTTTGACACTGTATTTATTCACGGTATTGTCCGTGACGCGCAGGGCAGAAAGATGTCCAAGTCTCTCGGCAACGGTATAGATCCGCTTATTGTTATTGACGAGTACGGCGCAGACGCACTCAGATTTACTCTTGCAACGGGCAACAGCCCCGGAAACGATATGCGTTTCTCCGATGAAAAGGTCGGAGCAAGCCGTAATTTTGCAAATAAGCTTTGGAATGCGGCGAGATTTATTCTTATGAATCTCGGCGAGGATGAAAAAGCTCCGCATATTCCTGACGAACTTGCACTTGAGGACAAGTGGATCCTCAGCCTTTTCAATAAGCTTACAAAGGAAGTTACGGATAACCTTGACAAGTTTGAGCTTGGTATCGCAGTTCAGAAGCTCTATGACTTTATTTGGGACGTATTCTGTGACTGGTATATAGAGATTTCAAAGATAAGACTTAATTCCGGCGATGAAAAAGCGGCTCAGACAGCAAGAGATATGCTCGTTTACATCATGTCGAACACGCTCAAGCTCCTTCACCCGTTTATGCCGTTCATCACGGAGGAAATATGGCAGACCTTGCCTCACGAGGGCGAGTCCATAATGATTTCACAGTGGCCTGTTTATAAGGATGAATACGATTTCAGCGTTGAAGAGCAGGAAATGGACAGAATTATGGAAGCAGTTCGTGCTATCCGTAACCGCAGAGCTGAAATGAATGTTCCGCCGTCAAAGAAGGCAAAGTATTATATAGCTACGGCTCATAAGGATACCTTTGAAAAAGCCGGTATCTTCATGCAGAGGCTTGCCTCATGCTCCGAAGCCGAGATAGGCGACAGCTTTGAGATCGACGGTGCAGTTTGTATCGTTACGACCGACGCTAAGATTTATATCCCTCTCGGTGAGCTTGTTGATTTTGAAAAGGAAATCGCAAGACTCAATAAGGAAAAGGAAAAGGTTCTCAAAGATCTTGAATTTATTGACAAGAAACTCAATAACGAAAACTTCGTTGCAAAAGCTCCGAAGGCCGTTGTTGACGGTCAGCGTGAAGCTGCAAAGAAGCTTCGTGACAAGATTGCCATGATCGACGAGAGCATCGAGAAATTCCAAAAGTAAAAATTAAAATCAACCTCCTCATTTTTATTTTGGGGAGGTAATGATTTAGCCGGCTATTTTTTCGCATTCGTAGTTATTAGAAGCTTTCTTAACGTCTCTGTAAGCGAGGCAATAAAATATAAAAGAGTGATACAATGAATTATAACGAAGCATTGAATTTCATACATTCGAGGGATAAATTCGGCAGCCGTCCGGGCATGGAGCGTATTGAGGCGCTATGCAATGCCTTTGATAATCCGCAGGATAAGCTGAAATATGTTCATGTTGCGGGAACGAACGGTAAAGGTTCAACCTGTCATATGATTGCTTCCGTTCTTTCGGAAAGCGGATATAAGGTTGGACTCTTTACCTCTCCGTTTGTTGTCGATTTTCGTGAAAGAATCCAAATCAACGGCGAGATGATTTCGCAGGAGGATTTGGCGGAAATTATTTCAGAGATCAAGCCTGTTGTCGAAAAGCTCTCAAAGCAGGGGATTGAACCGACCGAGTTTGAGATTATTACAATCACTGCGTTTATTTATTTTCTCAGGCAGAAATGCGATATTGTTGTGCTTGAGGTCGGCCTCGGCGGTCTGCTTGACTCAACGAATATCATAAAGAAATCCGAGGTCAGCGTTATAACCTCTATTTCTCTCGACCATACAAATATTCTCGGAGACACTCTACTGAAAATTGCCGAGCAAAAATGCGGAATTTTCAAGGAGGGCGGTAATGTTGTCGGTTATCCTCAGCCTGATTTTGCCGTTGAACGGTTTATTAAGGATAAGGCAAAGGAAAAGAACTGTAAATATTATCCTCATGAGTTGAGCAAAATTCGCCTCGTGAGAGAAGAAATTGACGGCTCGACAATTATTTATGCAGGCTGTACATTCAAAATTCCGCTGACGGGCAAGCATCAGCTTTATAATTTTGCGACCGCCGTTGCGGCAATCAATGTTCTCAAGCAGAGCGGCTGGAATGTTACATATAAGAGCTTGATTGACGGAATTTCAAAGGTGAAAGTTCCTGCAAGGACGGAGATTATTTCACATTCACCGCTTACGATAATTGACGGCGGACACAATGCCGAGGGCGTTGACGCACTTTGCAATTCGCTTGTTAAGTTCTGCGTGAATAAAAAAATTATTGCTGTTTTCGGAATGATGAAAGATAAGGATTACAGCTATGCGGTTAAAAGGCTTGCTCCTCTT
>USJJ01000203.1 GCA_900554995.1 uncultured Ruminococcus sp.
ATTGCAGAAAAAACGCATCGCCTGGATAGATAATGCAAGGGCGATTGCAATATTTTTCATTGTCCTCGGGCATATAAATGTCAGCGGACAGTTCTGCACATATCTCAATTCATTTCACGTTCCGCTTTTCTTTTTTATCTCGGGGCTTACGTTCAGCGCAAAGGATAAGCCACTTGATTTTCTGAAGAAAAAAGTTAAGAGAATACTTGTCCCTTACTTGATTTTTTCGTCGATAAGTATTTTTATTTACCTCGTTTTCGGCAAGGCTGCCGCGAATAAGCTTGAGGGAACCGACTATATGCTCAGTCTCAGACAGTGTATCTACGGTATGCTTTACGGCGCACGGGGCAACGGATTTATGAGCTGGAACAGACCGCTATGGTTTTTGCCCTGTCTGTTTTCGCTGCTCGTGATCGCTTATCTTATAAGACGGTTCATTTTTCGCAACAGCGACAATATCGTTTTTACGGTAGCTTCGCTGATAATCTGCTTCTTAATGTTCAGAAAGATGCTGTACGTTAATTATTTTCCGGTGCTTCCGTTCGGGCTGACTCAGGCGGCGAGCGCTTCACCGTTCTTTATACTCGGCATTTTGACGAGGCAGGTTACGGACGGTTGCGGAGAAAAAATCAAGCTGAAAATCGGATGGAGAATTGCACTGTGTGCCGTGCTTATTGCCGCAGGTGCGTTTGTCAATTCCCGCAACACAACGTTTGTCGGGTTTTCCTACAACCAGTTCGGGAATCTCTGGATTTATACGCTGTCGGCAGTGCTGAGCGTTTTCGGCTGGTGCCTTTTTTCAGGACTTTTCAGGTCGAAGGCGGTAGAGTATGTCGGTAACAACACTATGACAATTCTTGTTATGCACAAGTTCCCGATAGTTTTTTACTCGCTTATTTCAATTCCGGGACTGTCGGAAAATATTTTTATCGGAATTTTATTTTCGGCGCTGACCGTTGCAATGTGTCTGGGCGTCGGGTTTATAATTGAAAGAATTTGTCCGTTTATTATCGGCAAGGAAAAGAGGAGAGCCAATGCTCAGAATTGAAAATCTTACCAAAAAATACGGTGAACATAAAGCGGTGGATGATCTGTCGCTTCATATCGCACCGGGTGAAATTTACGGCTTTATCGGTCACAACGGCGCCGGAAAAACGACAACACTGAAGTCCGTTGTCGGCATTCTTCAGTTTGACGAGGGAGAGATATACGTTAACGGTACGTCGGTAAAGGATGATCCGCTGAGGTGCAAAAAAGAGCTTGCATACATTCCCGACAATCCGGATATCTATGAGTTTATGACGGGAATAAAATATCTTAATTTTGTCGGTGATATTTTCGGCGTCGGAGCGAGCGACAGACAGGAAAAAATCAGAAAGTATGCCGATATGTTTGAGCTGACGGCGGATCTTGCTCAGCCGATTTCAGCCTACTCCCACGGAATGAAGCAGAAACTTGCCATAATTTCCGCTTGGATTCACAGCCCGAAGCTCATTATTATGGACGAACCGTTTGTCGGACTTGACCCGAAAGCGGCGCACCTCCTCAAGGGTATGATGCGTGAGGTTTGCAACAACGGCGGAGCGATTTTTTTCTCCACTCACGTTCTTGAGGTTGCGGAAAAGCTCTGTGATAAAATTGCAATTATAAAAGAGGGCAAGCTGATTCGTTCGGGCAAAATGGAAGAGGTCAAGGGCGACGACAGTCTTGAAGAAGTTTTCCTTGAGCTGGAGGAAGAATGATGCTGAAACAACTTCTGGAAAAACAGCTGCTTGAAATGTTTCAGAACTTCTTTGTTGACCGAAAGAAAAACAAGGGACGTTCAAAAGCCTCAAGCATAGCAATGATCGTCGGATATTTTGTGCTGATCTGCGGACTTTTCGGTGCAATGTTTTCCGTTTTTGCTTACAGTATGCTCCCGATTGTCGACAGGGGGTACGGCTGGATGTTCTTCTGCTTTATGGGAATTGTCGCAGTAGCAATGGGCGCATTCGGCAGTATTTTCAACACATATTCGGGACTCTATCTTGCCAAGGATAACGATTTCCTGATTTCGATGCCGATCCCGGTCGGATATATTATGGCGTCAAGGCTTCTCGGCGTCTATCTGATGGGCACGCTTTATTCGGCGCTTGTCATTATTCCTGCGATTATAGTTTATCTTCTGCACGTTCCTTTCAGCGCAAAGGCTCTGATCTGTGCAATACTTTTTGTTATAATTATTTCGCTGATCGTTATGATTCTTTCCTGTGCGCTCGGTTGGGTGGTTGCAAAAATAAACAGCAAGCTGAAAAATAAAAGCATTATGACAGTTTTTGTCTCGCTTGTTTTTCTTGCTATATACTATGTTTTCTATTTCAAGGCGAATGAAATAATCAGGTCGATTATCGCCAACGCCGATGCGTACGGCGACAAGATAAAGGGATCGGTTTATCCGCTCTATTTCTTCGGCAGAGCCGGAGCAGGGGATATTGTTGCAAGCCTGATCGTATTAGTCATTGTCGGAGCTTTGTGTGCGCTGACCTACTATGTTATTGCCCGCAGCTTTATCAGAATTGCAACAGCGACGCAGAATGTCTCAAAAAAAAGATATACGGAGAAAAGGGTTAAAACGAAAAGTGCGGATTCCGCCTTGCTCGGCAAGGAGCTTCAGCGGTTTTTCTCAAGCCCGAACTATATTCTCAATTGCGGACTCGGTATACTGATTCTTATCGGAGCAGGCGTGCTTGTGCTGATAAAAGGAAGCTGGCTTCTCAGCGGTATAACAAATATTTTCGGCAGTGATAATTTTGTCTGTGTTATTGCGTCTGCCCTGATCTGTCTTATTGCTTCGATGAACGATATGTCCGCCCCATCAATTTCTCTCGAGGGAAAGAATATCTGGATTGCTCAGTCATTGCCCGTCACATCGTGGCAGGCGATTAAGGCAAAGAGAAACTGTCACCTCCTGCTTACCTGCGTGCCGACGCTCATTTGCAGCGTTTGTGCCGTGATTGCTTTGAAACCGACGGTTCTCGGGGCGGCTATGATGGTTGTAATGCCGCTTGTTTTCGTTTTGCTTTTCTCGGTGATCGGTCTTGCGCTCAATCTCAAATACCCGAACCTTAAATGGACGAATGAGATTACGCCGATTAAGCAGAGTATGAGCGTCTTTGTGTCAATGTTCGGCGGATGGATTTATTCGATATTGATTATGTTCGCATATTACCCGTTGAGCGGAATAATTTCAAGTGAAATTTACCTCATCGGGGCAGCCGCAGTCACAGGGCTTTTATACCTTGCTATTCACTCGTGGCTGAAGAAAAAAGGAACAAAACTATTTGCGGAGCTTTAAAATTAAACAAAACGAAAGGAGTTGTCTAAG